>CAKXAF010000013.1:11416-18562 GCA_934869045.1 uncultured Nitrososphaerota archaeon
AGCTGCTTCTGGCCCTGGGAAATATTCAGGCCGTCCTCATTGATGATGGTATTATAGCCATCGGGAAGGCGGCTGATGTAACTGTGGATGTGGGCGGCCTTGGCGGCGGCGGTGACCTCCTCCAGGGTGGCGTCAGGACGGCCATAGGCGATATTCTCAAAAATGGTGCCGCTGAAAAGCCAGGTGTCCTGGAGAACCATGGCGTAGGACAAACGCAGGCTTTTCCGGGTAAGGCCCTGGATATCCCGTCCGTCCACGGCGATGACGCCGTCCTGGGGATCATAAAAGCGCATGAGAAGGTTGATGAGGGTGGTCTTCCCCGCGCCGGTATGGCCGACGATGGCCACGGTGCTTCCGCCGGGAGCGCGGAGGCTCAGGTCGCGGATAATGGTCTGGCCGGGGAGATAGCCGAAGCGGATATGCTCCATGGAAACATTTCCGCCGGTTTCGGCAAGAACCTCTGCGCCCGGGACATCCGGAGGTTCCGGCGACTCATCGATGAGGCGGAAGACCCGTTCTGCGGCGGCGAAGGCCGACTGGAGCTCACTGATGATGTTGGCCGCCTCGTTGATGGGACCGGAAAACTTGCGGGAATAAAGAATGAAGGTGGAAATTGTCCCCAGAGTCAGCATATTCTGCAAAAAGAGGATTGCTCCGAAGATACTAATGAGGGTAAAGGACAGGTTATTAATAAAGTTGATGCAGGGACCGGTGACGCTGCCGTAATAATCGGCGTTATAATAGGCGTCTACCGCTTCGGTGTTGCGCTGGTTAAACCGCTCCTGCATGGTTTCTTCCTGGTGATAGGACTTGATGGTCTTCTGGCCGGAGATAATTTCCTCGGCGTAGCCGTTGAGCTCTCCCAGCTTCTCCGACCGCCTCCGGAACAGGGGGCGCACCTTACGGGAACGGTAACGGGTGAAAAGGATCGACGCCGGAATGGTGAACAGGAACACCGTCACCAGCGGCGGCGAGATACGAATCATCATGATAAAGGAACCCACCACCGTGATAATGCTGGTGCAGATCTGAAGAAGGTCGTTGGAAAGTGAGGCGTTGACGGTGTCGATGTCGTAAGACAGGCGGCTGAGGATGTCGCCGGTCTGGTGCTGGTCGAAATAGTTGACCGGCAGATCCAGGAGCTTATGAAATACCTCTTTGCGCATCTGATAGATGATTTTCTGACTCAAAAATATCATCAGCGAGGACAGGATGTAGGACAGGAGGGAGGATCCGGCATAAAAGAGGGCCATCAGACCACAGTAATAGAACACCTGACGGAAAACGACGGCGCCCGGGCCGGGCTGAATGGCGTCGATGGCCCTTCCGGAAAGGGACGGGCCCACCAGCGCCAGCAGGTTGCTCCCCACGGTCAGGGAAACGGCTGCAAAGACCATGAGCTTGTGCCGGCCGAAATAGCGGCAGAGCCGGACAAGCAGATAACGTTTTTTGGGCCGCGGCATGGGGGAATTCTGTTTATGCAAGAAGCCCGCCCCCCATCTGCGATTCGCTAATTTCCCGGTAGACCGGGCAGGACTCCAGCAGTTCCTGGTGAGTTCCGTAGCCGATCTGACAGCCGTCCTCCAGGACAAGGATGTGATCGGCGTGGAGGATAGAGCTGACCCGCTGGGCGATGATAATGGATGTGGCGCCCTGGAAATGAGCGCGGATGGCTCCGCGGAGCTTCGCATCAGTCTTATAGTCCAGAGCGCTGGAGGAATCGTCCAGGATGAGAATCTCCGGATTTCCGGCCAGGGCCCGGGCAATGAGCAGCCGCTGCTTCTGGCCGCCGCTGAGGTTTGCGCCTTTGATGGTAAGCATATGCTCCAGCCCGTCGGGAAGGGAATCGATGAATTCCGCCGCCTGGGCGTCGGCGGCGGCACGGCGGAGCTGCTCCTCCGGCAATTCCCGGCCGAAGGAGATGTTCTCCGCAATGGTATCCGCGAAAAGGACGTCATGCTGGAAGGCGACGCCGAACTTGGTGTGCAGGACCTCCGGAGGGATAGCGTTGACATTTTCACCGCCGATACGGATGCTGCCTTCATCTGCTTCATAAAGCCGCATCAGAAGGTTGACAATGGTGCTCTTTCCGGAGCCGGTGGCGCCGATGATGCCCAGGGTTTCCCCCCGCTTCAGGGAAAAGGTGATATCTGTCAGATTCCGCTCCTTTTTCAGGTAGGAGAAGGAGACGTGATCAAAGACGACGTGGGCGTTGTCCGCCACAGGCTCAGACAGCCGGGGCGGCATATCGGCAGGCGTCTGAAGGACTTCGTCGATGCGCCCGGCGGAGGCGATGCCCTTGGAACACATGACAAACATCCGGTTGATGGAGAGGACAGCGTTGAGGATAATGGTAAAATAGTTCATGAAGGCAATGATCTTGCCGGGCTGGCTGATGCCGCCGTTGACACGGTAGGCGCCAACGAGGATAATCAGGGTCATGCCCAGGTTGAGAAAGAGATTCATGGTGGGGTTGGTGACCGCCATGGTAAGGCCGGCTTTGCGCTCCCGACAGACAACATCTTGATTTACCGTGTCAAACCGCCGTTTCTCATAGTCGGTTTTGGAAAGGGCTTTGATGACGCGGATCCCCGTGACGTTTTCCCGCACGGTCTGAACCAGCTTGTCTACCCCACGCTGAAGATTGGTGTAAAGGGGAATGCCCTTGCGGGATACCGTCACAATGACCAGAGCCATCAGGGGGAGGCAGGCAATGAGGATCAGGGCCAGCACAGGCTCCAGGGTCAGGGTAACGGCAATCCCGCCCAGGAGCAGAATCGGCGCACGGATGCCCATCCGCTGCATCATGCCCACCATGCTGTGGACGTTATAGGTGTCCGAGGTCAGGCGGGAGATCAAAGACGGAATTGTAAAATGATCCGCCTGGGCGCAGGAAAGGGACATGATTTTATGGAACAAGTCCCGCCGGACCGCTTCGGTGGTGTTGCGGGCCACCCGGGAGGCCATGCGGTTGGCGATAATATTCCCCAGCACGGCGATCATGGAAAAAATGGCCATCAGCACACCCCAAAATGCGATCAGGCCGATGTTTCGCATGGGGATCACATCGTCCACAATGTGGGCGAGACACCAAGGAAGCAGCAGATCCATGATGGTTCCGGTGAACTTGATGGTCATACCGCCGCACATCTGTCCAAAATATGGACGCAGATAGCGGACAAAGAAGTTCACTTCCGGTCACCGCCTTCCTGCCCGGGGGTCAGGCGGTCTTCCGCATAAGCGGCCGCGCGATCCATAACCCGCTGCATCAGAGAGGTCAGCTGCTCCCGCTCGCCGGGGGTAAAGCCATCCATCACATACTCCTGCCAATCAGCCAGGACCTTCTGGACCACTGGGCAGGCATCCAGCGCCTTTTTCGTCGGATAGACGCGGAGCACCCGCCGGTCCATTTCGTCAGGAACCCGGGTGACAAAACCGTTCTGCTCCAAAAGGGCCAACTGCCGGGCCACATTGGATTTGTTGATGTAGATGAGCCTGGCGAGCTGTTCCTGTGAAACGCCGGGATTGCGGCAAATATTCAGGATATAGGTGTGCTGACCCCCGTTCAGGCCAATTTTTTCCAGTTTTTCACCACGGTACAGGCTGGCGCAGCGGGCAGTCCGGCTCACGCAGCGCATAAAGGAATCCATAGGCTCTCATCCTTTCGGCTAATTCTATTCGTTGCGTGTGCAACTTTCTTATTTAGTATAGCACCGGTTTTTTCCAGTGTCAAGAAACACCGCTGTTTTTCCGAAAAATTCTTAGAAATCAAGACAATTTGAAAAAGGTGTGCTATAATAACCTCAAAGGCTATCCCATGGAAAGGGAAAGACTGCGGACACGGCTTTTGGGGCCTTGAGAACACGGCATCACTCCTGGTTTTGCTGCAAAATCCCCCGGGCTTGGCATCACAGGCACGGGGATTCATAAAGAACAGCGCGGAAACGCCGCTTGGAGGTGCATTATGAGCAATACGTACATGCAGTATCACACCCCTCCCAAGGAGTGGATGGAGGGGCTTCCCATTGGAAACGGCCGGCTGGCCGCTATGATCTGGGGAGACGAAAAAACAGACCGGCTAACACTGAACCACGAATGGCTGTGGACCGGACGGAACCGGAGCCGGAAATGTGAGGAGGCCGCCGGACATTTGGGCGAGGTGCGGGGCTACATCGAGAGCGGGGAATGGAAGCAGGCTGCCGCCGTCGGAAACCGTTATTTTTCCGGTCTTGGCGGTATCAGCGGCCAGAAGGGACGGGTCGATCCCTATCAGCCGGCAGGGGAGCTTTTCTTCCGGCCGGACGGTGTCCAGGTGTTCCGCGCCAGGAGCCTGGAGCTGCAAACCGGCACGGCGGAAACCCTTCGTGCTCTCTCCAGCGGCTGGATGCGGGGGGAATTTTTCGCTGACTGCGTCGGAGAGACGCTTCTCTGCCGTTGGACAGGGGAAACAGCCTTTTCCGGGGTGCTGGGCCTTGTCCGGGAGCCGGATGCCGGAACAGATCTGACTTTCCGAACAGAGCCAAGGCTCCTGCGGCTGGACGGCACTATTTCCGGCGGAATTTCTTTCGCCGTGGAGGTGCGACTGGACACGGACGGCACCTGCTCCGTTGCAGAGGAAGGGCTGCTTCGGGTGGAAAATGCCACGGTGCTGACTGCGCAGATCAACCTTGCCACCTCGGTACGGGGCATAGAGGAGGAACTGAGCGCGTATAAGCGAATGGCAGATTTTTCGGAAGCCAAGGCTGCCCACGCGGCACAGTTCCGGAAGTGGATGGATCGGGTCCGGCTGGAATTGGCCCCCAGCGGACCGGAGCTGGACGCTCTGCCCACTGACGAACGGATCCGCCGGGTCAAGGAAGGCGGGACGGACAACGGCATCTGCCAGCTTTATTTTGACTATGGGCGGTACCTGCTGCTCTCCTCCTCCATCTGCGGCCAGCTGCCCGCCAATTTGCAGGGAAAATGGAACGACCGGATGGATCCTCCGTGGGAGTGCGACTATCATTTTGACATCAATCTGGAGATGAATTACTGGATGGCGGAACCCGCCGCCCTCCCGGAATGTGCGGAGACGCTGATCCTCTATGTGAAAAGCTTTATGGAAAGCGGTCGTGAAGCGGCGGAACGGCTTTACGGCTGCCGGGGGATCTATCTGCCTCTGCAGACCGACGCTTGGGGGATCTCTACGCCGGAGGCCTGCGGCTGGGCCGTTTGGATCGGGGCGGCGCCCTGGATTGCCCGGCACCTCTGGGACCACTGGCGCTACAGCGGAGACCGGGAGTATCTGAAGGAAGCCTACCCCTTTTTCGCGGGAGTGGCGGAGTTTTACGAGGACTATCTGGTCCGGGATCAAACCGGAACCTATCAGATCCTGCCCAGCCAGTCGCCTGAGAACTTCATACCGGGGCTAGGGGAATTTCCGGTGCTGCTGGGGAAATCCTCCGCCATGGACGTGCAGCTCTGCTATGACGCCTTAGGATACGCCATCGGCGCAGCGGAGGCACTGGAGGTCGACGCTGACCGGGCCGCACTCTGGAAAACTCTGCGGGAGCATCTGCCGCCCTTTGTCATCGGCTCCGACGGGCGGCTGCTGGAATGGGATCGGGAGCTGCCGGAGGGAGAGCCGGGACACCGGCATCTCTCCCATCTGTATGGACTGTATCCCTCTGACCTGTTCACGCCGGAAACCCGGCCGGAGCAATATCAGGCGGCAATCCGGTCCCTGCGGTTCCGGCTGTCCCACGGGGGCGGACACACCGGCTGGAGTCGGGCATGGGTTGCCTGCCTGGAAGCCCGGCTGGGAAACGCCGAAGGGTTTTATGAGCATTTCACGGCGCTCATCAAGGACTTCGCTACGGTGAGTCTGCTGGATCTCCATCCGCCGCGGATCTTCCAGATCGACGGAAATCTGGGTGCGGTGGCGGCCGGAATCGAGGCCATCGTCGGATTCTATGACGGAAAGGCGCACCTGCTGCCCGCCCTGCCTGCGGAATGGGCCAACGGTTCGCTGAAGGGCGTGCGGATCCCCGGCGGTCACACCCTTTCTCTGCGCTGGGAGGATGGAAAACTGACAGAGCTGGAGGCCGTTGTCGGATTCGGCGGCAGGATGACGCTGGTCTGCGGCGGAACGGAGCATGTCATTTCCGGAAAACCAGGGGACGTGATACAGGTCCTGTAAGGAGGAATGTCATGCGTCTTTTCGCTGCTATTTGCTTTCCAGAGGAGATCAAGGCCCGGCTGGAGGAGGTCCTTACAGAGCTGTCCCGGCAAGCGGAAGGGAATTTCACCCGCCCGGAAAATCTGCATCTGACCCTGGCCTTTTTGGGGGAGACTCCGCGGCTGCGGGCTGCGCAGGCTGCGATGCACTCCGTAAAGGGCAGCCCCTTTGTCCTGACGGCCAAAGGCCTGGGGCGGTTCCGGCGGCCAGGCGGGGATATCTGCTGGATGGGGCTTCTGCCCTGTCCGGAGCTGCTCGCGGTGCAGGAACAGCTGGCTTCCGCTCTGCGGGCAGCCGGTTTTCCCCTGGAAGGACGGCCGTTCACGCCGCATCTGACCCTGGGCCGGGAGGTTCTGCCTCATCCCGGATTCCGCCTGGACACATTCAGCCAAACCCTCCCGGAGCTGCGCATCCCGGTGAAGCGGCTCTGTCTGATGGAATCCCGGCGGGACGGCGGGAAGCTGGTATACCGGGAAATCTCCGCTGTAGAGCTCTCCGCAAAAGGGTAACAGCGGAGCCTTCTGTCAGAAAACAGCCATGCCGGAAAAACTTTCGGCATGGCTGTTTTTTATCGGCGCGGTGTGATATTTTTCCGGTACGGGAGTCTTATAGATGGCGGTGATGGAATGACAGATTTCCAAAAAGTTTACGCGCAGTATTTTGAGGATGTTTTTCGCTTCCTCCGGGGACTTACAGCGAATGAGCAGCTGGCGGAGGAACTGACAGAGGAGACCTTTTTCAAGGCGCTGCGGGGGCTGGACCGGTTCCAGGGAGGCTGTGAAATTCGGGTCTGGCTCTGCCAGATTGCAAAAAACACCTATTATTCCTATCGAAAAAAGCAGGACCGGCTTGCGGGATGGGAGGAATACCCGGACAGCACGCCCTCGGATGAAACACTTGAGAACCTTCTCATCCACAAGGAGCAGGCG
>CAKXAF010000014.1:0-17212 GCA_934869045.1 uncultured Nitrososphaerota archaeon
GGTGTAGACCTCCCGGGGGGAAATCCCTTCCCGCAGGGCGATAGCGGCGGCAGTCCCCACCGCCTGGCCCAAAAGGGAACAGGTGGCCATAACCCGTGTGGAGCTCATGGCAGTATGGGTCACGCTGATATTCCGCCCGGCGAAAAACAGGTTCGGCACATCAGCGGAATAAAGGCAGCGGTAAGGAATCCCATAAGGAGAAGGCGCCGAATGGAAGATGGTCGGCTCCTCCCTGGTGTCGAAGCCGCCGGGGTGATGGTCGTCCATAGGCCAGCCGCCGTAGGCAACCAGATCCTCAAAGCGGCCCTCCGCCCTGACGTCGTTCTGGGTCAGGACATAATCGCCGATGTAGCGGCGGGATTCCCGCTTTCCGGGGAGAATACCGATCCAGTCGATGTCAAAATTGCGGTTTTTCTCCCGATTTTCCGGATCGTTTTTCAGATAGTCCCACATACCGTAGGCGACGCGGAGAAGCTCGTCACGGATCGTCTCGGTGTCACGGATGGTATCCTGCATGCCGCCCAGTTCCATGTACCAGAAGTTTTCCCCGTCCGCGTGGAGGTTCGGCTGCCGGTGGGGGAGGTCCTCCTTGGTGATCTTCCGCGCCCAGGACGGCGGGATGAATACCCGCTCCTCGGGATATTCCCGCGCCTGGATCATGCAGCTCATCCCCATGGTGCAGGCATCAGCCTTAACAGGGGCTATATCCTCGCCGTACTCCTCCCGGCCCTCCCGGCCCATACGGAAGCGGGCTCCAGTAATCGGGGCCAGGATGCTGTCACCGGAGCAGTCGGCGAAAAGCGCCGCGGAAAAGGTGTGGTACTGCTGGGTGGTCAGCTGCCAGCAGGTGATCTGCGTGAGACGGCCGTCTTCCATCCTTCCGTCGAGGCAGGAACAGTTGAGGAACAGCTGGAGGTTCGGCTCGTTTTTAGCCGCCTCCAAAAGGACGCTATCCCAGATAGGATAGTTTTTATAGGGGTTGCGCCAGTAGTTTTCCAGCTCCAGTTCCTCGATGATGCCGGTCTCCCGCAGATTTTCGCCCCCGGCTCCGCAGACCCACATCCGGACCTCTGAGGAGGCGTTGCCTCCCAACATGGGCCGGTCCTGAATCAACGCGGTTTTCCGTCCGTGGCGGGCAGCGGCAAGGGCCGCGGACAGACCGGAAAGTCCGCCGCCGACCACACAAAATTCCACGTTGTGGGAAACCGTTTCAAAAATCCCCATGTCGCTTCCTCCCTTGTTTCATCTTTACAAAATGCACAAATTAAGGGCCTCCTGGCGTCCTGCCGGAAATCGCCAAG
Organism: uncultured Nitrososphaerota archaeon; assembly: GCA_934869045.1. Taxonomy (GTDB): domain Bacteria; phylum Bacillota; class Clostridia; order Oscillospirales; family Ruminococcaceae; genus Merdivicinus. Next base: position 1,302 of record CAKXAF010000014.1, read on the forward strand.
GAGGAGGGGGGCGCTGCCCCTCCTCCTCCGTATGTTTTATTTTTCCTGCATCAACTGTGCCCGCTGGCGCCCGCTGAAATATCCGATGGCGAAAAGCGCCGCCATTAAGACAAATCCCACCACCTGAAGGGCCGTGTTGGAAACCTGGGTGACGCCGTCCACTACCGGGCTGAACCGCATCACCAGACGCACGGAAATCATGGTCAGGGAAGCGGCAAATTTCTGGGACAGCGCCTGCAGCCAGACCAGTTTCTCCACCACGCCGTACTCCTGCCACAGATAAACCGCCAGAGAAAGCAACCCAATGCTATTTCCCAGAAGCAGCGCCGCAGCGGGATTGGATATCCGGCGGCTGTACCGCCAGCCTGCCCAATACCAGGCTGCCAGGGTTACGAGAGTCACAAGGGTGGACAGGAAACCATTCACCCCGACCGCAAGTTCCCAGAGCCAGCCCAACAGGCACGGCATCAACGCGTAGGCCGCGCATTCCAGAATTCCCAGCACTCCGCATCACCTCTGGAACCAGTATACTATATCCGCAGGTGGTTTGCAAGCCCTCCCCGCCTTTTCAGGCGTTAAACCTGCGGCGCCTCCGGAGCTTTTTCCGGTTCTGCCGGGAGGATGACGAAAAACCGGGTCGCCTCCTCATCGCTGGTCACCCGGATCTCCCCGCCGTGGAGTTCAACAATCTCCTTGGCAATGGCAAGGCCCAGACCGGCTCCGCCGGTCCGGCTGGAACGGGCGCTGTCCAGACGGTAAAACTTCTCAAAGATGGTATGGAGCTTATGAGGCGGGATCACCTGGCCGCGATTTTCAAAAACCACCACCGCCCGGCCGCCCTCAATCCGCCGCATCCCAACACGGATGATGGTCTCCGGGCTGCTGTAGGCCGCCGCGTTGCGCAGGAGATTATCAAATACCCGGGCGAGCTTATCCGGATCTGCCAGGACGATGACACCCGGCTGGGCGGCGACCTCGCAGCTGAGGTTCTGGGAGGATAGGGTGGGATAAAATTCGTCAGCCAACTGCTGAAGCATGACGTCCAGGGGGATCTCACTCTTTTCCAGGTGGATGTTCTGCAGGTTGAAACGGGTGATGTCAAAAAACTCGTTGATGAGGTCTTCCAGGCGCTGAGCTTTATCCAGGGCAATCTCCAGATATTTGGCCTGAAGCTCGCCGCTGATCTGAGGTTCGTCCCGCAGCAGGGTCAGGTAACCGATGACGGAGGTCAGAGGGGTTTTCAGATCATGGGCCAGGTAGACCACCAGGTCGTTCTTCCGCTGCTCCGCCTCCTTAGCCAGCTGCTCGTTGCGGATATTTTCGTTGCGGATAGCGTTCAACTTATTTTCCGTATCCAGAAACTCCGCCGGGAGCTTGACCATACCCTCTCCCTTTTTAAAGACGGTGTCAATGGAGTCCAGGACCACCTGGAGCTTTTCGTTGGCCTTTTCCTCTGCGCGGCGTTCAGACACCCGGTAGACCAGAACCGCCACCAGCAGAACCGGCGTCAGCACCAGCAGGAGCCCGATGACAAAAACCAGCGCCTTTTGCTGCACCACAAGATACGGAAGGGTCTGCCCCAGCCAAAACATCCAGTCGATGATCACGCCGCCGGAGACGCTGTCCAGCAGAACGAAAAGAACCGTAAAGACGAAAACGACCGCCAGCGCAATCCCGGCGACCAGCCATGCGCCAAAATATCCCCGTTTTCGCTTCTGCACGTCGCGCCCCCCGCTTTCATCAGTCGATTTTGTATCCGACGCCCCAGACGGTCTTAATGAACCGGGGCTTTCCCACCGGCTCATTCATCTTTTCCCGGAGATGCCGGATGTGGACCATAACGGTGTTGTTGCTGTTGAGGTATTTTTCTCCCCAGACCTCTTCAAAAAGGCGCTCCGAGCTGATGACCTGCCCGCGGTTCTCACAGAGCATCCAGAGGATGTCAAATTCGATAGGGGTCAGAAGCAGGGGCTTTTCGTTGAGGGTGCATTCGTGGGTACGGCGGTTGATGACCAGTCCGGAGAAGTCAATGATGTCCCGGGAATCTGCCTGGGCCCCGTTGTAGCGGGTGGAGCGGCGCAGCTGGGCTTTGACCCGCGCCACCAGTTCCAGGGGATTAAAGGGCTTGGTTACATAATCGGCGCCAATGGTCAGGCCGGTGATCTTGTCCATGTCCTCCACCTTGGCAGTGAGCATAATCACGGGAAAATTGTAGGACTCCCGAATCTTGCGGCAGAGGGTGAACCCGTCCATAACGGGCATCATAACGTCCAGGATCGCCAGGTCCAGCTCAACCTCCCGGATGCAGCGGAGAGCGTCCCGGCTGTCATAGAATTTATAAACCGTATAGTTTTCGTTGCACAGGTACAGCTCCACCAAATCGGCGATTTCCTTTTCGTCGTCCACCACCAGGATATTCATGGGCGCTCCCCCCTTCCTTTCTATTCCTGCCCACCGGATTCCAGTTGGACGGGGCCGCTGAACTGCGGGACCTGCCGCACAGCCGCGAAGCGGGGCTCGACGGGAGGTTCCGGCGTATAAGGCTGGAAGAGCTCGCGAAGCTGGACATATAGGCCGAGCACCACTGCCGTCAAAAGGCCAAGCAGAACAGCACCTACGGCAAGCGCCCTTCCCCAGCGGGAGCGGCGCATTTTTTTAGAATGATAAGGATACGGCGTCATAGAAAGCATTGTAAGACCACCTTTCGGAAAATCCAATTTGCACGGATGCAGAGCGTTTCAGCATCTCGTCTTCTATTATAACGAAAGCTCCGTCAAAATGCCTTCAAAAATACTTAGCCAAGCCTTAATTCTTTCTTAAATTTACCAGCAGGCCGGGAAGTTCCGCCAGGGTTCGGATGCGGAAGTCCGGCTCCGGCGCTCCGGGGAGTAACCGAGGGCCGTTCCGCTCCAGCAGACAGACCGGGATCCCAGCGCGGCGGGCTCCCAGGATATCCGCGGCGCTGTCCCCGACGTGAAGGAGACATTCCGGGGCAACGCCGGTTTCCTCCAGGAGCTGTCGGAAAAATCTCCCGCGGAGATCCTGCTTGTAAGCCCGCAGCTCCTCGGAAAGAAACACGGGGCCGTGGGGAAGCTTTTCCAGGACCGGACCGGCCATTTCCGTATCAGCGTCGCTGGCAATGAAAACCGGCATCCGGGCGGACACCCGCTCCAGACAGGGGCGCGCGTCCGGATAAAGATCTGCGCGGCCGTGTTCGGCGCGGAAGATATCCGCCGCCTCTTCAGGGTCAGCGGATATCTCCAGAGACTTCAGAACGGTTTCCATCCGCCGGACAAAAAACTCCCGCATAGGGACGAACTCAACGGCAGCCTCCCGGAAACCCTCCGGCAGGCTGGCGCCTAACAAAGCCGCTGCTTTTTGTGCCAGTTCCGGCTCAAACTGGTCCCCCAGGATCCCCCTCCAGACTGCGGGAACCCGGGGATGGATGTCCGCAAGGGTCTGAAAAATGTCGACGCTTACCGCCAAAAAGGCCATGCCGTTTCCCTCCTATTTAAAAAAAGGGCTTCCATATATCAAAAGCTTAACGCGGCTTTTTCAAAAAATTGCGGGAGTAGAGGGGCAGCGTTCCTTCCCGCGCTCTGCGGTGGGAAGTCCCTCTCCGACAGCCTGAAATGCCGGACGGTGAAACCCCGCCCGGCATCCGTCTGCTTCATTATACTCCGCCCGCCGGAAAATGTCCAGATCAAGGCAACGAACGGTCGATCAGCGCGGTCAATTCGTCGATTTTTGAGGTGTCCCCATTTTCCACCGCCTCCTTGACGCAGGATTCCATATGGGCCTTAAGGACCTCTTTGTTGGCCTTGCGCAGGATCGCCTCCGCAGCCATGATCTGGTGGGCAACGTCCATACAGTAACGGTCGCCCTCGATCATCCGCAAAATCCCGTCGATCTGGCCCCGGGCGGTCTTCATCAGGTTCGCAACTTTCTGGTGATCAGCTTTCATAATCATTCTCCTCCGGTGTTGAAGTGGTTCCAGCAGCATTTCAGATCTCCGGCTGCACGATGGAAGTCACCGGATATCCAGCGTCCTCCACAGCCTTGCGGAGTTTTCTGTCCGGCACCGCTCTGGTCATACGAACTCTGGCGGTCCCGGCATCCAGAGAGACCTCCGCTTCCACGTCAAGGGCCTCCAGCGCCTGGGCTACCCGGCCGGTACAATGGCTGCAGGTCATGCCGCTGACGTGCAGGACCACGGTGCGGACTTCCGCCGGAACCGGGCAGACCCCATCCGGACAGGGAGCTGGGCTATGGCCGGCCTTGAAAAACCGCAGACGCAGGGCATTCAGCACCACGCAGACGGAGCTCAAACTCATGGCCGCCGCACCGAACATGGGGTTCAGCTTCCAGTTCAGGGCCGTGTAGAACACGCCTGCCGCCAGGGGGATGCCAAGACTGTTGTAACACAGGGCCCAGAAAAGATTTTCCTTAATATTGCGGATAACGGCGCGGCTCAGGCGCACGGCAGTCGCCACGTCCCGAAGATCCCCCTTCATGAGGACGATGTCAGCGGATTCGATGGCGACGTCAGTCCCCGCTCCGATAGCCAACCCCACGTCCGCCCGCGCCAGAGCAGGAGCGTCGTTGACACCGTCGCCAACCATGGCAACCCGGCGGCCCTGTTCCTGCAGGCGGCGGATCTCCTGTTCCTTGCCGTCGGGAAGAACCTCGGCGACGACAGTCTCAATGCCGGCCTGCTTCCGGATAGCCTCGGCTGTCCGGGCGCTGTCACCGGTGAGCATGACTACGGAAAGTCCCAATTTTTTCATTTCCGCCACCGCTTGGGCGCTGGTGGGCTTTATGGTATCCGCCGCCGCGATCAGGCCGGTTACTGCCTTTTCATCGGCAAAATAAAGAACGGTCTTGCCCTCGCCGGCCAACTGCTCCGCCCGGAAGACGGTATCCAGCAGGCGGACGCCCTGCTCCTCCATCAGCTGACGGTTGCCCGCAAACCAGCGGCGGCCTTCCAGCGTCACTTCGATGCCCCGGCCGGGAATGGAGCGGAATGCCTCCGGCTCCGGCAGGGTCAGGCCCTTTTCCTCTGCGGCCCGGACTACCGCCTCGGCCAGCGGGTGCTCCGAACGGCTCTCCATGGCCGCCGCAAGCCGCAGAAACTCCTCCGGGCTGCCGCTCAAAGGGATGAGATCGGTGACCTTGGGCGCGCCCTCGGTGACGGTGCCGGTCTTGTCCAGCACCACGGTGTCCACCAGGTGAGCGGTCTCCAGGGCCTCGCCGGATTTGATCAGGATGCCGTTTTCTGCGCCTTTCCCCGTCCCCACCATGATGGCAGTGGGTGTTGCCAGGCCCAGTGCGCAGGGACAGGAAATCACCAGGACCGCAATGCCGATGGAGATGGCAAAGGCTGCGCCGTATCCAAGGATCAGCCAGATCAGCGCCGATACCAAGGCGATAGCGATGACGATGGGGACAAAAACGCCGCTGACCCGGTCCGCCAGCTTGGCTATGGGAGCTTTTGAGGAAGCGGCCTCCTCCACCAGACGGATGATCTGAGCCAGGGCGGTATCGGCCCCTACCTTCCGGGCTTCCATTTTCAGAAAGCCTGCCTTGTTGATCGTGCCGCCGGTGAGCTTGTCGCCGGGCTGCTTTTCCACGGGGATGCTCTCGCCGGTCAAAGCAGATTCATCCACTGAGGAGCTTCCCTCCGTGACAACGCCGTCCACCGGAACCCGGGCGCCGGGGCGGATCAAGACAATGTCCCCGGGAACGACCTCCTCCGCCGGAATCTCTGTCTCCGCACCGTCCCGCTCCACGAAGGCAGTCTCCGGAGCCAGGGCGATGAGCTTGGTGATGGCCTCGGAGGTTTTGCCTTTGGAACGGGCCTCCAAAAATTTCCCAAGGGTGATCAGGGCTAAAATCATCCCCGACGTCTCAAAATAAAGATCCATGGAGTATTGATGCACCAGCTCCATATCCCCGTGGCCCAGGCCCCAGCCAATGCAGTAAATGGCCCAGATCCCGTAAACAATGGCGGCGGCCGATCCGATGGCGATGAGAGAATCCATATTGGGTGCCCGGTGCCAAAGAGCTTTGAAGCCGCCGGTGAAATATTTGTGGTTGACCGCTACGATTGGCAGGCAGAGAAGCAGCTGGGTAAACGCAAAAATCATGGCGTTTTCGTGGCCGAGAAAAATTCCCGGCAGCGGCCAGCCCATCATATGGCCCATGGACAGGTAAAAAAGCGGGATGAGAAACGCAAAAGATACGATCAGCCGGCGCTTTACGCTGGATGATTGGGCATCTGCGGCTTCCTGTGCGGTCCCGCCGCCTTTTTTCTCCGCAGCAGCGCCCTCTGGAGAAGCTCCGTAGCCCGCGTTTTCCACAACCCGGACAATGGCGGCAGCATCGGTCTTGCTTTCATCATATTCGACGGTCATGCTGTTGGTCAGCAGGCTGACAGCGACTTTCTCCACGCCGCCTATGCCTCCAACCGCCTTCTCCACATGAGCGGAGCAGGATGCGCAGGACATGCCCGTTACCTGGAATTTCTGTTTCATAAAGCCTCCTTATCCCACCCCCGGTGGGGGGTGATACGCTATCAGTATAATCTGGCTTTTTCATTTTGTCAAGACCCATTTGCCCAAACACAATTAGTATGGCAGACGATTCGGCTTCCTATCCTGCAGCAGGGCAGAAGCCTGGGAGCAATTTTTGGAGGGAATGGCCCGGCTCAGCTGCGGCATACTAGATTCGGGCGCCGGAAAACGTCTGGAAAGGAATCCGCCATGAAAGATTACTATCTCGGAATTACCGACCTGCTGGACCAGGATCTGACCAGCTACGAATATTTTTATTCCCTCCCGCCGGAACTGCAGTCAAAAGTCTTTGCCAAGGATATCGCATCCTTTGCCGAGATGCAGGCATACGTGGAGGAGCTGAAGGGGCTGGAGTGATCCGGCTCCTTTTTCATTTTGAGCGCAATTGACAATTCTATGAAAAAGCGGTAAGATAGAGAAACAGAAAAGCTCCGGCCCGCCAGGACTGGAGCCTGAATCAAAATCCCGGCGAGGTTTTTATGCTGATTGATTTTCACGTACACTGCTTTCCGGACCGCATCGCAGACAACGCAATCTGCCAGCTCAAAACCAACGTCCACTACGCGCCTGTCACGGACGGTACTTTCGGCGGTCTGTCAGCCCGTCTGAAAGAGTGGGGGCCGGGCGGGCGGTCTGCCTCAATGTGGCCACCAACGCACACCAACAGGCCAGCGTCAATGCTTTTGCAGCTTCCATCAGCAACGGCAGCTCCATCTTTGCCTTTGGCTCTGTCCATGGATCCACACCGGCCGCTGAGCAGGAACTTTACCGCATCGCGGACCTCGGCCTGAAAGGCATCAAGCTGCATCCGGACTACCAGGGAATCGACCTGCTGGACCGGCGGATGTTCCCGATTTATGACACCGCCTCGGAACTGGGGCTGCTCTGCGTTTTCCACGCCGGATGGGATCCCGCTTCCCCGGACCGCACCCGCGTTGTGCCGGACGGTATCCTGCGACTTCGGAGGCTTTTTCCCCGGCTGCGGATGGTCCTCGCCCATCTGGGCGGTCTCGCAATGTGGGACGAAGTGGAGGAAAGGCTGGCCGGTACCGGGATCCTCATGGACACAGCCCTGATCCGTGGGATGCTTTCCCCGGAGCAGACCCTTCGCATCATTCGGAAAAACGGTTCGGAAAACATCCTTTTCGGCTCCGATGCCCCGTGGCAGTCCAGCCGTGCTACTGCGGATTTTCTGGACAGTCTGCCCCTTTCTTCCGCGGAAAAGGATCGGATTTTTTACCGGAACGCAGAAGAATTGCTGGAAATCCGCTGAAATACCCCATGTGTGCGAAGAATTCACAAAATTCCCCTTGCATGAGATTTGAAAAACGAGTATAATAGACTGTAATTAGGTGTTTTTGCTCGTCTGCCAAACGGCAAGAAGCACAAAAAATCAGAAACCGGGGCCACCGGCGCCGGCAGAGTTTTGGGTTCAAAACTCCGAAAGGAATGGTCAAACAGCAATGGGATTCATTGAAAAAATATTCGGCTCATACTCCAAACGGGAGCTGAAACGCATCAAGCCCATCCTCCAAAGCGTCCTCGACCTGGAGGACGAGTATAAGGCGATGCCGGACAAGAAGCTCCAGGAGCAGACGGAGTACCTTAAGGGGATGCTCTCCGACGGCGAGACGCTGGACACCATTCTTCCCCGCGCCTTTGCTACCTGCCGGGAGGCGACCCGCCGCGTCCTGGGCACGCCTCATTATCCGGTTCAGATCATCGGCGGCATTGTTCTCCACCAGGGGCGCATTGCCGAAATGAAAACCGGTGAGGGCAAGACCCAGACCTGTCTTCTGCCCGCCTACTTAAACGCTCTGACTGGGAAAGGCGTCCATATCGTCACTGTCAACGACTATCTGGCCAAGCGTGACTCGGAGTGGATGGGAAAGGTCTACCGGTACCTGGGCCTCAGCGTCGGTCTGATCATCCACGACATGGATAACGACGCCCGTCGCGCCGCCTATGCCTGCGATATTACTTACGGCACCAACAACGAGATCGGCTTTGACTACCTCCGGGACAACATGGTCACCTACAAAGAACAACGGGTCCAGCGCCCCTTCAGCTATGCCATCGTCGACGAGGTGGACTCCATCCTCATCGACGAAGCCCGTACCCCGCTGATCATCTCCGGCCAGGGAGACAAGTCCACCGATCTTTATAAGATTGTGGACCGCTTCGCCCGGACTCTTAAGATGAACAAAGTCGTGGAGCTGGACGACAAAGAGGACAACGACAGCCTGGAAGGCGATTATATCGTCGATGAGAAGGCAAAGACCGCCACCCTGACTCCCCTGGGCGTCAAAAAGGCGGAAATGGCTTTCGGCATCGACAATCTGATGGATCCCCAAAACCTGACCTTGCTTCATCACATCAACCAGGCCATCAAGGCCCACGGCGTCATGCATAACGAGGTCGACTACGTCGTCAAGGACGGGGAGGTCATCATTGTCGATGAATTTACCGGCCGTCTGATGATCGGCCGCCGCTACAACGAGGGCCTGCATCAAGCCATTGAGGCCAAGGAAGGCGTCGAGGTCGCCCGGGAATCCAAAACCCTGGCCACCATCACTTTCCAGAACCTGTTCCGCATTTACACCAAGCTCTCCGGTATGACCGGCACCGCCCTCACGGAGGAGGCGGAATTCCGGGAGATCTACAAGCTGGATGTGGTGGAGATCCCCACCAACAAGCCTGTCATCCGGCAGGACCGCGAGGACGTGGTCTTTAAAAACGAAAAAGGCAAATACAACGCGGTTATCGAACAGATCCTCGAGTGCCACAAAAAGGGCCAGCCTGTTCTGGTCGGCACCGTTACCATCGACAAATCCGAGCTGCTGAGCAGCATGCTGAAACGCCGCGGCATCCAGCACGTGGTGCTCAACGCTAAATATCATGAAAAAGAGGCGGAGATCGTCGCCCAGGCCGGCAAGAAGGGCGCCGTCACCATCGCCACCAACATGGCTGGACGCGGCACCGACATTAAGCTGGGCGGCAACGACGAATTCCTGGCGAAAAATGATATGCGCAAACTGGGCTTTACCGAAGAGTTGATCGCCGAGGCCGACGCCTACGGCGACACCGATGACGAGGAGATTCTCAACGCCCGCAAAACCTTCCACGATTTGGTGGAAAAATACAAGCCCATTATCGCGGCGGAAGCCGACGAGGTCCGTAAGGCTGGCGGTCTCTTTATCCTGGGCACGGAACGCCATGAGTCCCGGCGGATTGACAACCAGCTGCGCGGTCGTTCCGGCCGCCAGGGCGACCCCGGCGAGAGCCGCTTTTTCCTCTCCCTGGAGGACGACATCATGCGTCTCTTCGGCGGCGAGCGGATCCAGGCGATGATGGAAGCGCTGAAAATCGATGACGATCAGCCCATCGAGACCAAGATGCTGACCAACTCCATCGAGTCGGCCCAGAAGAAGGTCGAAGGGCGGAACTTCTCCATCCGGCGCAACGTTCTCCAATTTGACGACGTCATGAACCGCCAGCGTGAGCTGATCTACAGCCAGCGCGCCAAAGTCCTGGACGGCGAGAACCTCCGGGGCTATATCATGGATATGCTGCGGGACAACATCACCGAAACCGCTAATGTCTACCTTTCCGACGAAACCATCCATGACAACTGGAATGTTGCCGGACTGCGGGATCATTATCTGGGCTTCTTCACCGAGCCGGACGACCTTCAGTTCACCGCCGACGAGCTGGGCGGCATGGAGAAAAAGGATATCGTCGAGATCCTCTGCAAAAAGGCTGCGGCCAAATACGAGGAAAAGGAAGCAGAAATTGGACCCGACCGGATGCGCGAGGTAGAACGCGTGGTGCTCCTGCGCAACGTTGACTCCAAGTGGATGGACCACATCGACGCTATGGATGAGCTCCGCAAGGGCATCTACCTCCGTTCCTATGCCCAGCGCGACCCGGTGGTCGAGTACCGCCTGGAGGGCTTCGATATGTTCGACGAGATGGTCGCTTCCATTCGTGAGGACACCATCAAAATGCTCCTGACCGTGCGGCTCCGCAACCCCGAGGAAGAGCCGAAACGGGAGCAGGTGGCCCAGCCCACCGCCGCCTCTCACGGCGACGAGGAGCCTGCGAAAAAGAAACCCGTGCGGAATGCCGCCAAAAAGGTGGGCCGCAACGATCCCTGTCCCTGCGGCAGCGGAAAAAAATACAAAAAGTGCTGCGGAGCCGGACAGTTCCCAGATGAAAAATAAGCGGCGGGGATCCGCCAAAAGGCGCGTCATGGGCTTTCTGCCTGTGACGCGCCGCATTTCATAAAAACGCCCGTCCTGAATATTCAGGACGGGCGTTTTGACTTATTCAATTGCAATCTGTTGGGAGACCGGCTGTGCCGGCTTCGCTTTCGGCAGGTTCAGATAGAGGATGCCGTTTTCATAACGGGCCCTGATCGCGGCGGTGTCGATGTTAGACACGTCAAAGGAACGGGTATACCGCCCATACCGGCGCTCACGACGAACATAATTCTCTTTTTTGTCCTCTGTTTCAGCATGATGCTGTGCGCTGATGGTCAGAAGGCCGTCCTTCAGTTCCAGATGAATGTCCTCTTTCTGGAACCCGGGCATCTCCGCCCGCAGCTCAAAGGCATCGCCCTGATCCACGATATCGGTTCGGACATCTACTGCCCCTTTTCCGAAGTCCCCGAAAAAAGCGTCGTTAAAAGCATTGAACAGGTCTTTCTGCCTGCTTTCAAAAGGAGTTAAATCAAACATACGAAAACCTCACTTTACATTTTTTTAGGTGGAACACGGAATTCCGTTTGGATTAGCTGTTCTCTTTGGCGATTCCCTTCTTTCTTTTACAACTATAGTATATTCCGAAACGATTACAAATCAACAGATTCTTTTATAAAAATTTATAGAATAAAACCACAGAATGTGTAATTTCATTCAATTATAAAACAAAATAAAAAAACCGCCATCCATAGGATAGCGGCCACAACGTATTTAACAAAATAGATAAAATATTAAACTTGACTTTTTCAAAAATCATGCCGGAATCCTGCCTACAGCAAGATATCTCTTTCGCTGGCACGAAGCCTGCTGCGGTAAGTTTGGATCAGATAAAGATAGACGGCAGTGAGAAAAGCCTCTGGGGCCAAAGTGCAAAGATTCCACAGTTTCCCGGACAGAGCCTCCTCCGCAACTGCTCGCCGAAATTCACTATAGCACAGACTGACAGCCTGAAACCGCCCTTCCCGCAAAACCCGGTCCACCAAATCCCGGACAGGGACCCGTTCCCGGCGGAGACGCTTCATCGCTTCTGCCGCCATCCCTTCCACCGGCATAAAGGCCGCCAATAAAGCATCATGGAATGCTTCCAGCGTATACGGAAGCGTCGGATCCAGCTCCAGCTGCTCTCCAGCCGTCTCCGCAGCCGCCAGCAAAAACTCCTCAGCGCTGCGCAGGCCGCCGCGCCTTTTGCGCAGGATCCTCTGAAATCGGAATCGGATGGTGTGCTGCATCGCCTGGTTGCGGACCACAGCTGCGGCTGATTCCTGTTCCGACCAAAGCCGGACACGCTCAACCAAGCGCCGGGCCGGACCCAGCAGCTGCTCCTTCAGCAAAGACGAGGTTCCCAATTCAAAGGAATAAGCTGTCCCTTCGGCCAGGCCATAGGCGCGGCGGGCGTCCAGATAACCCAGCGCCATATTCCGCTTGGAAAGTGCCGGTTCAAACCAGAGGAAAGGGCCAAGACTCCAATAAGAGCGGATATATCGCACTGGCACCTGATACGTCTTGGGCTTGCGAACCAGACCCGGACCTTCCAGATCCACTGCCAGCACCTCTCCAGCGCCCATGGAAATGGCGAGGTTGACCGGCATATTGTCGTGATAGCCGCCGTCGATGTAACAGGCGTCACCGATCCGCTTGCTCTTAAAGGCCGGGAAACAGGCGGCAGACGCCAGCAGAAAATCCCGCAGCTCCCCCTCCGGGATCTGAGAAGTGGTCAGCTCTGCAGCCTTCATGGAGGGGAACTCCACCGTAACCAGGCCGAAATCCACAGCTGATGCCCGCACCCGTGCCTCATCCACCACCCGGGCAATGGTTTTTTCCAGAGGCGTGAAATCTGCGCCGCCGGTGGCCACTGCCTTTCGGACAAAGGCCATCCAGACGTCCAGCTCCCATCCCGCTTTTCCGTAATCCGCAATTTCCGGCGGAATGTCAAAATCCACAATGTCACCGGTGAGAATGGTTTCCCACATCTCCGCAGCCAGGTTATAATCTCCCTGGACCATCATAGCACCGTTCAGCGCCCCCACTGACGCGCCGGTCACAATCTGATAGTCAATCCCCATCTCCCGAAGCGCCCGCCATACGCCGATCTGATAGGCTCCTCTCGAACCGCCGCCTGCCAGGACAATCGCCCGTTTTCCCATGCTTCGCTCCTCTCTCAAACCAATTCGGTATAGTTCCGGTCTATTCCGATGACCGTGTAGTAATTGCAGGCCGGATTCAGCGCCCGAACCTGATTTTGAATCGTCTCCTTTAATTCCTGCTCGCTGAGACGGCAGGCGGAGGGGACGACAATGTCGAAAATCAAATTTGTGTGGCTGTACCCCTTCACCATCCGAAAATCGTGTAGGGTAATGCCCTCGCCAAGGGAGGCCACGATCTTCACAACATTTTTGCGCAGCACGTTCAGCTCTTCATCGTCCAGAATAATTGGATCCATGTGCACGACCAGATGCAGACCGGAAGCCTCAAAATCCCGTTCAATTACATCGCAGAGGTCATGACTGCGCATCACGTCCTCCCGGGCGTCCACTTCGACATGTACTGTAGCAAAGCAGCGGCCGGGACCGTAATCGTGGACAACCAGGTCGTGAATTCCCAGTACGCCGTCGTAGGTCCGAAGCCGTTTCATCGTCTCGTGAACCAGCTGCGGGTTGGGGGCTTCGCCCAGCAGCGGGCTCAGGGTGTCCCGGATGAGCATAACACCGGAATAAAGGATAAACAGAGCAATGGCCATGCCCATCCAGCCGTCCAGCCGCAGACCGGTGACTTTGGAAACCAGCGACGACAGCAGAACAGCCGTAGTGGCGATCACGTCGTTTCGGCTGTCCGCTGCGGTGGCGATCAGAGCCCCGGAATCAATCCGCCGGCCGATGCTCCGGTTAAACAGCATCATCCAACCCTTGACCAGAATGGAGATCAGCAGGATAATTGCCGAAAGCCAGCTGAACGGCGTGTCCTCCGGATGGAGGATCTTCCCGAAAGAAGACTGCACCAGGCTGAAGCCCACCATAAGAATCAAAATGGCCACCACCAGCCCGGACACATACTCCATTCGGGCATGGCCGAATGGATGCTCCTTATCGGCAGGACGGGAGGACATCTTGAAGCAGACCAGCGTCACCACCGAGGAGGTGGCGTCCGAAAGGTTGTTGATCCCGTCCGCCAGCACCGAAATACTGGAAAACAGCAGGCCCGCCAGCGCCTTTCCCCCGCCCAGCAGCAGGTTGCAGACAATTCCAACAATACCCGCCATCCGGCCATATCGGCCCCGGACATCGGGGTCTTTGATATTTTGATAATCCCGGACAAACATCCGGACCAGAAGCTGCGTCAACCAAACCATTCCTTTCCAAAGGCAATAGCTTTATTATACCGTCTTTTCCTCCGGCAATCAAGTATTTCCCATTTTTTTCGCAACAGTCCTTGGATTTTCAAACACATTTGTAACAGAAAGTCTTGCTTTCCAGCCTTTGCCGGTTGAATCAGGGGGCAGATTATGTTATAATTTGTCATATGGGCGTTTCAAAATTTTGACAGACAGAAAGGACAGTTTATGAAAGGATTCAAACGATTACGATCAGCAGTTTTAGCCCTGGCAGCAGCTTTATCCCTGGTAACGCTCCCAGTTTCGGCGGCCGATGCGCCTAAGGAGTTTCGGGCAGTCTGGGTTTCCACCATTTACAATCTGGATTACCCAACCAAGACCGGACTCACCGCAGCACAGCTAAAAAGCGAAGCAGACAAAATCCTTGACAATTGTAAAAGCATGGGGATGACCGCCGTGATTCTCCAGGTGCGGCCCAACGGCGATGCGTTCTACAAATCCTCCATCTATCCCTGGAGTCAGTACCTGAGCGGTTCTCAGGGCATCGCACCCGCCGGAGGGTTCGACCCGCTGGAATACTGGGTCACGGAAGCCCACGCCCGTGGATTGGAGCTTCACGCCTGGATCAATCCTTACCGGGTCACCCGGTCCGGCTCGGCGGATTACAATTCCCTGGCCTCCACCAATCCGGCGGTTCAGCATCCGGAATGGGTGGTGAAGTATTCTGACGGCAACTATTACCTGGATCCCGGTCTGCCGGAGGTTCGCCAGCTGGTCGTTGACGGTGCGGTAGAGATCGTCCGCAACTACGATGTAGACGGGATTCACATGGATGACTATTTTTATCCCGGTACCGGATTTGAGGATGCAGGGAGTTACGCGAAATACGGCTCCGGTTTCAAGTCTGCCGATGACTGGCGGCGGGAAAACGTAAATCTGCTGATCCAGGCCCTGGATTCTGCTGTCCATAAGGTGGATCCAGACGTCTCCTTTGGCATCAGCCCCTTTGGGATCTGGGCAAATAAAACTGCTTCTATGCCCAACGGTTCCAATACTGCAGGAAACCAGACCTACTTTTCCCATTACGCGGACACCCGCAAGTGGGTTAAGGAAGGCTGGGTCGATTACATCTGCCCGCAGATTTACTGGGAAATCGGCCACGATAAGGCGGACTACGAAACGCTGGTCAATTGGTGGGCGGACACCGTCCACGGCACTGGGGTCAAGCTTTATATCGGCATGGCAGATTACAAAGCCGGCAACTCCAATGCCTCCAGCCCCTGGTACGGAATCTCTGCCATCGAAAATCAAGTGGCTCTCAACGCGACGATACCGGAAATTACCGGCGAGGTCCATTTCCGGTACCAGTTTCTGCTGACTGTTTCCGGATTGCAGAAATTCTACACCGATGCCTACAGCACGTCGTCAATACCTTCACCGGAGGAGCCGGACAAACCGGATCCACAAATCAAGTCTCAGTATTCCTCCAGAGACGGGAGCGGAAGCTGGGTCGAGTACCAAAACGGGACCTGGAAATTCCTCCGGGCGGCTGATGGGAGTCCTGCCTCCGCCTGGCAGAAAATCGATAGTGCCTGGTACTATTTTGAACCTTCAACCAATCTGATGGCCACTGGGTGGAAATGGGACGGAAAGTATTGGTACTATCTCCGCTCCTGGGGCGGAATGCTTACCGGCTGGTACCAGGAAGGCAATACCTGGTACTATCTCACCAGCAGTGGCGCTATGGCC
>CAKXAF010000014.1:17222-17595 GCA_934869045.1 uncultured Nitrososphaerota archaeon
GTAATGCCACCACGCCAGACGGCTACCAGGTGGATGCCAGCGGTGCATGGGTCCGGTAGCCTGATCTTCAAAATAGAAAACCCCGCCGGTTATGTGCCGGCGGGGTTTTCTGCTTGGGAACTCAGCCCTCGTAATCTTCTTCATTCTCCCAGTTGTGGAAAACGTTCTGAACATCGTCGTTTTCCTCGAGCTTTTCCAGAAGGAGGCCCATCTTCTTGATCTGCTCCTCATCGTCCAGGCGGGTGTAAAGATCTGGTACCATCTGGACCTCAGCGGTTTCAAAGGAATAGCCTTTGCTTTGGAGAGCCTCTAGGACGGCAGAGAAATCAGCGGGAGCGCAAGTGATCTCCACCATATCCTCCTCCATGGAGAA
>CAKXAF010000015.1 GCA_934869045.1 uncultured Nitrososphaerota archaeon
GGTCGACGATCCCTGGCCGTGGCAGATGGGGGTATGACGTATGTGGCAGTATGAAAAAAAGTTATTGCGCCCAGTGAAAATCAAACGCCCGGATCCCTCGGCTGCTAAAGTTATCATGAGTCAGCTTGGCGGGCCGCATGGAGAGCTTGGAGCCGCCACTCGCTATTTGAATCAGCGCTATGCCATGCCCTATGGCGAGGTCACCGCCATACTGACGGATGTGGGTACGGAAGAACTGGCCCACGTTGAGATGATCTCCGCTATTCTTTACCAGCTGACCAGGAATCTCGGCATTGACGAAATCAAAAAATCCGGCTTTGACACCTACTTTGTGGACCATACAACCGGCATCTACCCGCAGGCCGCCTCCGGTTACCCTTTCAACGTCGCGGAGTTAGCCTCAACCGGTGATGTCTTCGCCGATCTCCATGAGGATCTGGCTGCTGAACAGAAAGCCCGGATGAGCTATGACAACATTCTCCGTCTGGTGGATGATCCTGATGTCCGGGATGTCATCAAGTTTCTGCGGGAGCGGGAGATCGTCCACTACCAACGCTTCGGTGAAGCGACCCGTATCGTGCAGGATAAACTGGATTCCAAAAACTTTTACGCCTTCAATCCTGCTTTTGACAAATAGAACCGTCGTTTTTAACGGAATGTCCCACAGAATGTTGTGGGACATTCCATTTTTTTCCGACCCGCTGGAAATCTGTTTCGCCGCATGTTATAATAACTTCAAAGCCTTTTCCCGGCGAAAAAGCAGACGGGACGTGCCGTCTGCCCGAGCTCTTGCGAAGCCGGAAACGGCTCCTTTCACGGAAATATGAACCGCGGGCGTGCCTTTTGCGGCGTTTCTTCCGTGTGATAACAAAGGGGTCCCTTCCCGCTCAGATTTTAAAAAGGTGGCGCAGTCAGTTTGGTTAAGGAAAAAGAATTTTATAAGTCGCTGTTTATCGTGGCCCTGCCCGCCGCGTTTCAAGCGCTCATCTCCATGAGCGTCAACATGCTTGACAACCTCATGGTCGGCTCCCTGGGGGACATCCCCCTGGCTGCGGTGGCCCAGGCCAACCAGGCCACGACCCTTTTCACCTTCATCGTCAACGGTGTCGGCGGCGGGGCGGCGGTCCTCATCTCCCAATATTGGGGAAAAAAGGATTTTGAAAAGATCCGGCGGATTTTCGGCGTGGTGTTGCGGTTCGCCGCGCTTCTTTCCCTGCTGGTCTGCGGGGTGATTTTTCTCTTTCCGGAGCCAACGATGCGAATCTTCACCAATGATGCTGCCCTCATCAAAGAGGGGGCCAAATATGTCCGGATCATCTGCCTGTCCTATCCCCTCTTCGCTCTGGCCAACACCATGGTCGTCATGCTCCGCTGGGTGGAGATCGTTAAAATCGGCCTGATGATTTCCTGCGTTTCCCTGGCCTGCAATTTTGTCTTTAACTGGATCTTCATTTTCGGAAGGCTCGGAGTCCCCGCCATGGGGATACAGGGCGCCGCCATTGCCACGGTCATCGCGCGCTTCTGCGAATTTCTCATCGCCGGTTTTTACCTTCTCCGCCGGGAAAAGAAGGTCCAGTTCCGGATCCGGGATCTCTTCACCCATGACCAGGAAATGACTGCTGATTTTGTCCGCCATTCGGTGCCCATCATTATCGGCGACGCCCAGTGGGGCCTGGTTGGTTCAGTAAAGGCCATGCTCATCGGCCGGATGGGGGTCACTATGGTTTCGGCCAACTCGATCGCCGACGTTTTTCTCTCGCTGGCTATGATCTTCACCAATGGCCTCTCAAATGGCGCTTGCGTTGTCGTAGGCAAAAGCGTCGGAGCCGGGGACTACAAGCGAACCCGGCAGTATTCCAACACCATTCAGATTCTTTTCGCCTGTCTGGGCGTTCTGGTGTCGGGAACCGTTCTCTCCATCCGGACCTTGGCCCCCTCTTTCTACAACGTTGCCCAGGAGACTCGTGACCTGGCCACCGTCATGCTGACCATCGGCGCAATTACCCACCTCGGTACCTGCTACCATGCGGCCTGCTTCACGGGTATCAACCGGGGCGCAGGAGATGGCAAATTCGTCATGAAGGTGGATATTATCTGCGGCTGGCTGGTGGTCCTCCCTCTGACTTTTCTTTCGGCCTTTGTCTGGCACTGGCCCCTCTGGGCGGTCTACCTGTGCACCCGGATCGACCAATGCTTCAAATGGGTCATCGCCTTTATCCGTCTCCGCGGAAACAAATGGATCAAAAACGTCACCCGTACATAAAAAACCGGCGGCTGCCCAAGACCTTCATCCACTGGGCTGCCGCCGGTTTTTTTCAGGATTCCGCAACAGAACCGCAAGATTCTGGCACTATTTTATAAAGTGCATCTTGCCTATGAAAGGAGTGTTTTCATGAAATCCATCCGCAGTATCCTCGCCGGCATCACTGGTCTCTTCGCCATGCTTTTTCTCACCTCCTGCGGTTCAGCCGGGGAGAGTGCCCCGGAGCCGGTAACAGAGTCCTTCACGGTCCTTCTGGTCGTAGACGAGGAGAACCGGAGCCTCCTCATCGGAGGAAAAGCCGATGGCTCCGGGGAAGCGGCCACCGTCTCTGTCCGGAACCTGGACATTACCGGCCCTGATGGAACCGCCTTCGACTTTGCGGGACTCCGTCCGGGCCATATCATCGATCTGACTTGGGACGGCTGGCGGTTGGAAACCTATCCCGCTCAGATTCAGGGAATCCAGGCCGTATCGGTCACCGGGGAACAGCCTCCCGAGTGGGTCAACCCCATCGACAGCGATCCTTTTTTCGACAGCTGGCGGAACGCCGCGTCCGGGGATTCGCCTTACAGCAGTATGCCCTCCCTCCAGGTAGAATACCAAACGGAAACTGGATCCAGCTCTGTGGCAAGCTGCCTTTTCGCCGGCCGGGGGACATCCAGCTGGTATGAGGACGGCGAGGGCGTCTGCGTGGATTCCCTGCACCCTCTGGAGTGGGAGGAAGACCGGATTCCCACTATCCGGCGGAGCGCCGCCCTGGAGGCTTCCCTCCGTTTCAGCAGGGAGCCGGATTCCTTCACGGTGCGCCGCTGGGCCTGGGAACAGCGGGACGATACGGGGGCCTATGAGGACAGCCAGGAACAGAGCCTCTCTGGCGCTGCCCTCACCATCCCGGCGAAGGGAGAGTTTCTCTACGAGGTGACCGCCCTATGGGAGGAAGGGACTGTTACCTACGTATTCGCGGCGCGATAGCAAAAAGGCGGACGCCAGACATCTGCCCTCTTTGCTATCGCGCCAATAAACATCTTATACAACACTGCGTTTCCCATAGCACAGCAGGAAATGTTACGGTATCGTAATCTGCTGATAGAATTTGCGATTAACGAGATAAATTGAGTGTACTTTTGTACAAATAGTCCCCTCCGAAGAAATAAACTCTTTCGGAAGGGGTCTTTCTAAACTCCCGAATCCGGCGCTGCCAGTCCCTGCCCTCTGCTTTTTCTGAGAAATTGGTTGCGCTATGGGTTGTTTGGTATTATGATGAAAGAAGGAAATCAGTGGTGAAAGGATGACCCCCATGAAGTGCCCCGAATGCGGCGAGGAATTAAACAGCGGCGTCTGTCTGAAGTGCGGCCATATTCAGACATATGAAAACATAGAGGATGCCTTTTCTCACTATACCGGCTACGCCTCAGGCCCATCTCCGGAAGAGCCGGCGGAATTGCCGCCTCTGACACCCCCAGTCCCGGAAACCGCCCCCTTGAACACCCAGGAACCCCTTGAACCGGAGCAGGCTCCATGGCTGGCCCTTTCGCGGCAATCCCCTATGGAGCCGCTCCCTGAGGAATCCTTTGATCCTCCTCTTTCCGTACCGGAGCCCCCTGCTACGCCCCCGGTTCCGGGATCCGCCCCCTTGAACGGCCAGGAACCCCTTGAACCGGAGGCGCAGTCCATTGATGCTTCATCTACTCCCTATGTCAATTCAAAACCGGCTTCCCAACCTGCTCCTTTTGTCCGTATCTGTCCCAAATGCGGACGCCCCATGCCCAAACGTTTCTGCGGTGGCTGCGGCTATGACTCCGGCCCGCTGGATACCCGGCCGGGCATCCGTATCTGCCCGGTCTGCGGCACACAATCCAAAGGCGTCTACTGCGGCCGCTGCGGGAGAGACCTCCGGGATCAGACCGTATCTGCGCGGCCGGACTCCTTCCAGGCTGCATCCCCGGCGGCGCCTATGAAAAGGGCGCACGGAGGCCTCTCCTCCCCGGCTGCTCCCGAAAGGATATCCCCTAAAAAGAAAAAAAATGCACTGATCCTCTGCCTGCTCTTTGGCGTTTTTGGAGCGCACCGAATGTACGTCGGAAAATGGGGTACGGCGCTCCTCTGCATGATGACTTGCGGTTTTTACGGAATTTGGCCGCTGGCCGATCTCATTTTTATCGCTCTCAACCGTTTTCGGGATAAGGAAGGCCGGATCGTTTGCCTCTAACGCAAAATGCGGAAACCGTGGGAAGTCCACAGGTTTCCGCATTTTTTGTTTCAGACGTAATACTGGGCCTGCGCCTCCCACATTTTTGCATACACCCCGCCTTGGGCACAAAGCTGCTCGTGGGTGCCGATATCGGCGATTTTTCCCTCTGCCAGGACCACAATGCGATCGGCCAGCTTCACCGATCCCAGGCGGTGGGTGACAATTACCGCAGTTTTGTTCCGGGAAAGCTCGGCAAACCGGTTATAGACCGCCGTTTCCTCCACCGGGTCAATGGCGGCTGTGGGCTCGTCGAGAACGATCCGGTCGTGCTCCCGAAAAAGCCCCCTGGCGATGGCTACTCGCTGCCACTGACCTCCGGAGAGATCAACCCCGTCAAATTCCCGGGAAAGGATGGTGTCGTACCCCTCCGGCAGTGACCGCCCTTCCGCATCGAATCCCGCCATCTGGCATACCTCGTCCAGCTTCTCCCGCGCGGCTTCCCGGCTGGTTTCGCTGATCCCGATGTTTTCTGCCAAGGTCATCTGATAGCGCTGATATTTCTGAAACACTCCTGACGCGTGGCCAAACCGGCTCTGCGCGGACAGCTCCCGCAGAGCCTGTTCCCCGTACCGTACGGTTCCGCTGTCCGGGTCATACAGGCCGGTGATCAGCCGAACCAGAGTGGATTTCCCCGACCCGTTCTCTCCGACGATGGCAACGGTCTCCCCTGGCCGGATGGTCAGGCTCACGTCCTCCACCGCCGGTTTTTTCGCGCTGGGATAAGAAAAGGTCACATGCTCCAGGATAACCGGTGCATCCGCGGGGATCTCCTTCTCCTCTCCGGAGATCTCCGGCAGATCTAGAAAGCGCAGGTAGTTCCCCACCGCGCCGAAGCTCTCGCTGACAGAGCTCATGTGTCGGCAGACGATTTCCTCCATGATACCGAACATAAGGCCCAGGGAGGAAAAGACCGCCGCAAAGGCGCCGGCGCTGATCTCTCCCTTGAGCAGTGCGTCAAACAGCATCCACAGGATCAGCAGATATCCGCCTAGGGTCAGCACCTTCATTCCCAGCTCCGCCATCCCAGTTCTGCGCCGGGCCTTCCACGTCAAATCGCTGAGATTTCCCCTTGCCTCCCGATACAGCCGAGAGAAAAAACGGTACCCGCCCAGCAGCCGCGTCTCCTTAAGATATTCCCGCCCGGTCAGGCACTTTTCGTAGTACTCGTATTCTCTCCGGAGCGGTGCAGCCTCGTCCTCCAGCCTGGCGAAAACTTTGGCCCGAAGCAGCTGAGTCAGCGCCGTGGGGATGAAAATAATGATGATGGACAGCGCCAGTATCGGCTTCAGGGTAAAAAGGTACCACCCCATCACCAGAAAATACGGCAGATAAAAGAGAAAAATCATATCCACGATCCCGATAAACCAAAAGGCATTTGATGCCCCCTGATTGGCTTTGTTGATATCGTCAAGCGTCCCGGTATCCTCAAAGCATCGGGCCGGGAGCCGGGCCATCTTCGCGTGGACCGCCTCCCGCAGCTTACCATTGACCTTTTCCCCGTGGACCTGGGGCATAAAATTGGCAATGCCGTTGAGCGCCTGGCAGCCGATGGTCACTCCGCCCAGGGCAGCCAAGGCCAGCAGAGTGCTCCCAAAGGAAGCGGCCCCCTGGACAAACCGCGTGGCCTCGTCAAAAAAACGCTGGGTAAACAAGGTAGAGATTCCCCAGAAGAGGCTATGGACCACTCCCAGCACTGCGTCCAGCAGAAACAGCCCGGGGTACAGCCGGAACACCATGGGAAACAGCCGCCGCAGCGCCGCCAACATGGATATTTCCGGTTTTTCTTTCCTTACAGTCAACAATACCAGCTCCTTTGTGCCTCGAACATCCCGGCATAGATTCCCCCGGCAGCCAGCAGCTCCTCGTGGCTGCCCTCCTCGGCGATTTTTCCCTGATCCAGGACGAAGATTTTGTCCGCCAGCCGGGCCGCGCCCAGCCGGTGGGTGATGAAAACGGTCAGGTGCCCCTTACTGGCCCTGCCGAACAGTCCATAGATTTTGCTTTCCGCCATGGGATCCAGAGCGGCGGTGGGTTCGTCCAGGATCCGGACCGGCGCCGGGCTGACCCGGGCCCGGGCAATGGACAGCCGCTGCCACTGCCCCCCGGAAAGGTCGCTTCCATCGGAACGGATTTTCCCCAAATCCGTCTCCAGCCCCCTGGGAAGGGCTTTCGTTTCCTCCCAAAGCTCAATGTCCTCCAAAGCCTTCTCTATCGCTTGCTCCGAAACGCCGTTGACGTTTCCCAGTTCCACATTTTCCCGGACCGAAACGAAATACCGGGCGAAATCCTGATACACCTCAGCGAACATCGCCTTGCACTGAGCGGGCGTGTATTCCCGCAGGTTTTTTCCATTGACCAGAATCTCCCCCTCATACTCCGGGTAAAGGCCGGTCAGCAGCTTGGTTATCGTGGTTTTTCCTGCGCCGTTGGCCCCGACAAAGGCATAGTGCCCGCCCTCCTCCAGGACCATGCTGACCCCGTCCAGGATCATTGTCTCTGTCCCGGGGTAGCAAAACCGCACGTTCTTCAGTTCAATCCGCTTCACCCGCAGCGGCTCCGCGGCCGGCAGCTCTACCGCGCCGGGCGCGTCCTCCATGGCTGCGAAGGCAGTCAAATCCTTCCAGTATTCCCTCGCCTTTGCCAACTCCTGAGTCACCCAGGAAAGCTGCCAAGACATGTTCTGGACCAGCCCGAACAGGGCATTGATCAGTCCCATAAACATCCCGATGGTAATCGCACCGTTCCCCAGCGGGAACAACAACACCACCGCAATCAGAAGCGATATGACAACGGTGAGAATGCTGGACGATTTCATCTTGATGAAGTTCCGCCCCTGGGCCTTAAGGTTGATTTTCCGGGCCGTTTCATACTTTTCGTACCAGCGCCGGTTCACATCCCCGCTGTAGCCGAAGAGGTTCCGTTCCTCCACATTTTCCCGGCTGGAAAGAACGTCGGACAGATAATCCGCCCGGCGCGTATAACGGTTGGCATCCTTAAAGGCCTCGTAATTCTGCCGTCCGCTCCGGAGTGCCACCGCAAAAAGCAGCACGGAAAACGCCAGAATCACCAACGCCGTCCACCAGGCTTGGGTCGCCAGGATCAGCAGAATGCTCCCCACGTTGATAGCCATTCCCGCGGCCTGCAAAAGCATGTCAAAGGCGGTATAGGCCCTTTCCTCCGCGTCCCGCGCCACCCGGTCAGTCAACTCCCAACTGTCATTGTCCTCCACATACCGGTACTCAAGCCTGCACCGCTTCTCTGTAACCGCAGCGCGGTAGGTCTCTGCCAACCGCAGCTTCAGCCGCACCTGAGCAAACTGGGCCAGCATACCGGACAGCCAGCCGTAGGCCACCAGCGCCGTCAGGGCCAGCAGCGGCCCCCAGATTCGACCAGTTCCACCATTTTTCAGGATATCCAGGGCAGTATCCAAAAAGTCCGCCGTGGCCAGCGTCTGCATGGACGGAATCAGCGCATTGAGTACCGCGTTGACCGTCAGCAGCAGTGCCAGCGTCGGGGCTGCCTGAAATGGGATGGTTAAACTGCTGCTCATCCCGTACTTTCTCGGTTTAATAATCATCATGACGTTCCTCTCCTCATGGGCTGCCTTTATTTTCGCATAAAACCAGTTGAATTCCAGAATCCATTGGTTGAAGTCTCTCAACTGCCGGTAGAAACCCTGGTTATCCCAGGTGAACGCCGCCTCCGGCTGCAATGTTTCCGCCAACCCTTCCACAGCGGACTCCAGCCCCCGCTGTAACATTTCCGGAAACATCACCGCAGGTCACGCTTGTCCCTGCGGTGGCACAACCGCCGACATCCCCGCACCGGACGCTGTTCCCAGCGGAAACGTTTCCCTGTACGGTCTCACAGGTCAGATTCCCTTCGCTCTCTACGTCCACCGCGCCGCCGTCATAGCACACCTCGATTTTATGCGCTCCGGCCTCGCCCCGCTTAACAAGCTTCCGGCCTAAAAAGGCCACAATCCGCAGCCTTCCGTCATCTTCCCAGGGAAGCTCTTCCGCAGAGGCCGATCTTCCCGGAGCAGCGCAGCCAAGCATCTGTTCTGCCTCGTCCGCCGTGATTTTTCCTTCCTTATAGAGTTCTAAAACTCGTACAAAGCTCGCGTTTGCCATCTCCATATCCCTCAGTTTCAAACGCCCGGCGCTTGCCTGCCGGATGATACAACTTTCCTCAATCTGTGCTTCGCCGCGGCATTCCAGCCGCCCGATCACGCAACCCGGCCCCAACTTCACGCTATCCGCCCGAACGACCTTGGCGGTCAGATGATCTGCCTCCAGCCGGGTGCATTCAACGATATCGGCCTGGCTTCCCCTCTGGCCAATCCCTCTGCCAAAATACATCCGCGACAGCACGATAGCAAATTGAGGGATCCGCCCTTTCCTGTTTTCCCGAAACCGGATACAGATCTCCTCCCCCGTCAGCCGGGCCGCTGAGCAGCAGCCGTCGATCCGGATGCGGTCTGCGGAAACCTCCCGGTTACAGATGATCATGCCGTCACAGCTGATCTCCTCTGCCAGCAGGCTGGCCCTCCGCAGCTTCAGCAGTCCGTCGACTGTGACCTTCCGGGCCCGGACGTCCCGAAACATGCGGGCAAAACCGTCCACGGCCAGTTCGCCTGTTTCCACGCACCCCTTTCCTTTGAGCATACCGTCAACCTTTATGTTCTCTGTTGTAATGTTGCCCTTAATCCGACCGATGCCGTCCACAAGAATAACTCCATACTCCCCGCCAGCTACCGACCCGATGCCGTCAATGCGGGCATTCTCCTTTTCCATGCTGTTCTCCCTCATTCCCGTATGACTTCCCCGACCGCCGCCCGGTCAGAGATCTGGATGCTGTTCCGGTAGCGCACCTGTCCGATGACGCAGAGTTCGCCGATCACTACATCGCCGCCGCTGACCCGTTCCGCCCGCACCCGGGTCAGTTCGACCTGATCGCCTTCGATTTCTCCAGCTGAGGCGACGCCTCGTTCTGGTGGCCTGCAGCGGCTATAGGGCCGGTTTCCGGAGTATTTAGGAATCGCTGAGAATCCCAGTTCTGGCTGGAGAGCGGTTCCAGCCACGATACGGCTCCCCACCACCGCATCTACACTGGTTCCGGAAAAAGAATAAAAAAAGATGGTTTCCGCGTTGACCATTTCCCCCGTAAAGGGCGCGAAAGCGAAAAAGTTCTCACAGGCGATCTCCCCTGAGAATGCCGCCTCCGCCGATAGCAGCAGATTTTTACAGTCCAGATCACAATTCAGCGCCACCTGCCGGGCATACTCCAGCGTCTCCGTCCGGATCGCTCCGGACCATCGGAGGGAACTGCTGTCCTGCACAGGATCATGTTCCGCACCGCAGCACAGCAGCCGGCATTCCAGCAGCTCCGCCGTCAGATTTCCGCAGCATTTGAGCCGCTCAATCCGGCATACCCCCTGAAAATCCGCTCCCCCAGTCACGGCCAGGTCTGCGGCGGCGCCATCGGCCAGGGAAAATCCACCGGTCATACGGCCCTTTCCGATCCGGCATTCCCGAAGCGCGGTGTCCCCAACGGAAAAAAGCCGCCGGATCTGGGCAGATTCGCCCTTCAGAGCCCCGATGCAGAACACCCGGCCGTATTCACCGCTGAGGGAGCGGTCACCGATGGCGAAAAGATTCCGCCTCATGCCTTCACCAGTCTTCCGCAGACGTCAGCCCCATCCCGTCTTCCGGCTCCTCGTCGAAGCGGAAATTGAAACTCTTGCGGTATTTGAGCTTCATTTTGCTGGAAAGATCATCCAGACGAATCTGCTTGACGACTTTCAGCCGCCCATCAAAAAACACCTGGGCCTGTTCCTGATACAGCGTTGCGTAATAGTCGTTTTTCTGGTCAAACAAAACGAAGATATACCCCGTGGACTTGATCTCCCGGCAATAATCCCGTATCCCTTCGCACAAGTCTATGACCTGTCCCAGGTTGAGCTCCTGTTCCTTTTGAAGCTGAGCAATGGCAATGAGCAACAGCACCTCCAGATAGGTAAAGCTCTCCTTCTGAAATCCCTTGACGAATGCCGGGATCAGATTGCCGGGGATTTCCTCAATAATCTCTAGATCCTCTGCCGTAAAATTCCGTTCTGCCACTTCCGGCGAGAGGATCCGTGCCAGTTCCTCCAGGGAGTACCGCTCTTTCAGCTCCTGAATGGCCCGTATCCGGTTGAGGATCTTCGTTTTCGGAAAAAAAGTCTCCTGCCCGGTAAAAGACGGCTGCTTGATGAACCATTCCTCCGGAATCAGTCCTTCCCGCTTCCACCGGTACAGCTGACCGTAGGAAATCCCTGTTTCGTTTAACAGGTCCTTTTTCGATATCAGCACTTCCGACGCCTCCTGATAAAACAATGTTTTGTTTTAATGTCAAGACTCTCTGCAAATTTTATGCAGGCCTTGGCAAATTCAGACGGTTAATTCGCAAATCAAGACCTTTTTTTTAGCCGCCGGTTGGCTTATAATGAAAAAAACGGCGGCGCCATTTATCCGCCTGATACAAAGGAGAAAGATTATGACCCACACAGAGCTTTTCGGTAGTGCCCACTGGGTAGCCCCCAGCGCTCCCTGCTCCCAGCCGTATCTGCGCAGCGCCTTTACCGCGTCCGGCGTGGAAGATGCCAGCATCACCATCTCCGGATTGGGCTTTTTTGAGCTGTATTGCAACGGCAAACGGGTCAGCCCAGACCTGCTGGTCCCTGCCTGGACCGACTACGAACCTCATGTGTTTGCCCACTGCATAGGCGGAAATCCTGTGCGGGAAACCCGCGGCCACCGGATTCTGGCTATGCGCTACAGCCTGACCGGCCTTCTGCGCCCGGGGAAAAACATCCTGGGAATCCGCCTCGGCTCCGGTTGGTATGAGTATTTCGGCTATGGATCCGTTAAGGCCTGTTTCCGCCTGACACTGGCCGGAGAAGGCTGTGACGCTGTAATTTCCTCCGGCACAGATATGCTCTGGGCGCCCTCCCCCATCGTCAAGAGCCAGATGCTCAAAGGCGAGATCCACGATTACTCCCTGGAGATCCCGGGCTGGGCAGAACCGGATTTTGATGACAGCGCCTGGGCAGCAGTGCAGGAGGTTCCCATCCCGGAAAGCAGCTTCTATATCCAGGAATGCCCTGCTGACCGGGTTGTCCGCTGCATTGAGCCTACCCTTTTGCGGGAGGAAAACGGCCTGAGGCTTTACGATGCAGGTGAGAATATCGCGGGCTACGCCGTTCTTTCCTGCCCGGAAGGTTCCTCCGGTGAGGCCGCTGTCCGCTATGCCGAGGAGCTGGGCGAAGACGGCTGGCTGGACTTTACCACCTACAACTACAGCCAGGAGGAACGTGTCCATGAAGACCGTTTTCTCCTGGACGGAAAGGCCAGGGAGCTGTATCCCCGGTTTCTGTGGCATGGGTTCCGCTACTTTACCGTTTCCGGCGGAATCCCGGCTGTCCGTATTGCCGTTGCCAACGCCGATGTTGCTGTAACCTCTGCCTTCACCTCCAGCAGTTCGGATCTCAACTGGCTCTACAACGCCTATCTCCGCACCCAGCTTGCCAATATGCATGCGGGCATCCCCTCCGACTGCCCCCACCGTGAAGGCCAGGGGTACACCGGCGATGGCCAGCTGACCTGCGAAACTGTCATGACCGTCCTGGACGCCCGGAAGTTCTATGAAAAGTGGATGGCTGATATTTCCGACTGCCAGTGCCGGGAGACCGGCCACATCCAGTACGTAGCCCCCTATACCCCCTGCGGCGGCGGTCCTGGCGGCTGGGGCTGCGCCATCATCGTAGTTCCCTATACCTTCTACCGGCAATACGGCGACGCTTCCGTCCTGGAACGGTACTACCCCCAAATGCGCCGCTATCTGGACTACCTGGAGTCCCACAGCGATGATGACCTGGTCACCCGGGAGGATCCGCCCGAGGCCTGGTGCCTGGGCGACTGGTGCACACCGGATGAAATCGTCATCCCAGAACCCTTTGTCAATACCTATTTCTACATCAAATCCCTGCTCTGGATGAAAGAGATTGCCCGTGTCCTGGGCCGGCTGGAGGACATTCCTGCCTACCAGGCCATTGAGGAACGGAAGCGTGCCGCTCTTCTCCGCACGTATTACGACCCGTCCACCGGCTCCTTTGCCGGCGGCATCCAGGGAGCCGACGCCTTCGCCGCCGATATCGGCCTGGGTGACGCCCGCACTTTCCAAAATCTCCTGGCCAAATACCGGGCTCTCGGCATGTACGACACCGGCATATTCGGCACCGACATTCTCACCCGCATCCTCTTTGAGCGGGGAGAGGGGCAGCTGGCCTATGATCTGCTGACTTCCCGGAAGGAGACGTCCTTCCACGCGATCCGGGCCAAAGGCGCCACCACCCTCTGGGAATATTGGACCGGCTACGCCTCCCACAGCCATCCTATGTTCGGCGCTGTGGTGCGCTACCTCTTCCAGTACCTCCTGGGAATCCGCCAGTCCGAGAAAAGCGCCGGTTTTGCCCGTGTCACCATCGCCCCGGTCCTCCCTGAGGGCCTGGACAGCGCCAGCGGCAGCGTAATTGTTCCCCAGGGGAAAATCGCCGTTTCCTGGTCCAAGACCCCCAACGGAACCGCCTTTACCGTAGAGATCCCCGCCAATGTTGACGCCGAATTCCGCTGCGGCGGCCTTTGCCAGAAATTGAAGCCCGGCAAAACCGAGCTGTTTCTCCGCAAATAACCAAAAAGCTTTCACAATTTTTTCAACGCAAAAGGCCGGGGATTTTTCCCCGGCCTTTTGCTATAATACCTGTTCAGCGCTTACAAAACTCCGCAAACGCCCGATAGGTGGAGTAAACGTCGATTTTGGACGTCAGCTCATAAGGCGCATGCATCGAGAGCACCGGAACACCTACATCAATGGTGTCCACATCCAGCTCCGCAATATACGCCGCCACAGTGCCGCCGCCGCCCTGGTCCACTTTTCCAAGCTCCGACGTCTGCCACAAAACTTTGCCTTCGTCCAGAATTCTCCGGACCCAGCCCATGAACTCCGCCGACGCATCGGAGGAACCGCCCTTGCCGCGGGAACCGGTATACTTGCAAATGGACACGCCGTAGTTGAGGAACGCGTTGTTCTTCCGCTCGTACACATCCGGGAAGGTGGGATCAAAGGCCGCGCTGACATCGGCGGACAGGCACTTGGATTTCCCCAGTACCGTCCGGCCCGCAATGCCGTGGGCTGCTGCCAGATCCTCAATAAAATGCCGCAGGAAGGCGCATTTCATACCGGTACTGCCGCAGGAGCCGATCTCCTCCTTGTCCGCGAAAATGCACATCACGGTAGTTTCCGGCACGCCGCAGCCGAAAACCGCCTCCATCTCAGTGTAGGCGCAGACCCGGTCGTCCTGGCCGTATCCGCCCACCATGCTCCGGTCAAAGCCCACGTCCCCGGCCTTGAATGCCGGCACCACTTCCAGCTCCGCCGAAAGGAAATCCCCCTCGGTCACGCCGTACTTTTCAAACAGAATCCGCAGAAGGTTCAGCTTGACCCGCTCGCTGGCCTCGTCGTCACGGAAGGGCCGGGAACCCACTACCAGGTTCAGCTCCTCGCCGCGGATCAGCTCCGCTGCCGGGCGCTTCATCTGATCCGCCGCCAGATGGGGCAGCAGGTCGGTGACGCAGAACACCGGATCGCCTTCCTCCTCGCCTACGCGAACCGTCACGGCAGACCCGTCGTTCTTCACCAGCACACCGTGGAGAGCGAGAGGAGTGGCCACCCATTGGTATTTCTTGATACCGCCGTAATAGTGGGTCTTGAGCAGCGCCATCTCGCCATCCTCGTAAACCGGCACCTGCTTCAGATCCAGCCGTGGGGAATCGGTGTGGGCCGCCAGAATGTGGACGCCCTCGCACAGGCACTTTTTGCCCACAACCGCCAGAATCAGCGCCTTGCCCCGGTTATTGAGATAGACCTTGTCCCCGGCCTTGTAGGCGGTTTTGGGATCAAAGGGGACGAACCCCTGCGCCTCCGCCCGGGCGACGGCATAATCCACTGCCTCCCGCTCAGTCTTGCTGCAATTGAGAAAATTCTTGTACTCCTGGCAGAATTCATCCGCTTTCCGGAGCTCCTCCTCGCTGAGGACCAGTCCGCCGTTCTTCTTGTCCAGGAACAGCTTCTCTTTCCATTCTTTCGCGTTCATTCAGCTCTCTCCTTCGCTTCCGCCCCAAGGCGATAAATTTTTTGATAGATTTCCTTCGTTGCCAGCACCCGGTTCACATAGGTATCCGTTGCCTCGCCGGGTATGGTGTGAAGGGTTTCGCCGTCGTCGCTGAGGGATTCGTCTGCCAGCCACCGCTTGACCTGTCCCCATCCTGCATGATACGCTGCCAGGGCGTTCCGCTCGCTCCCGAATTCTTCCAGAAACCGGCTGAGCAGGTAGGTCCCGTACCGGATGGCGTTTTCCGGCTCAAAAAGATCCTCATAAACGTCCTCCGCAGCACCTTCTCCCAGACCGCTTTTCGCCCAGTTGAAGGTCTCCTCGGTGATCTGCATCAGCCCGATGGCCCCTGCGGAGGAAACCGCCTCCGGCCGGAAACTGCTTTCACACCGGATCACCGCATACACCAAAGCCGGGTCCACCCCGTATTCCTCCGCATAGCGGCTCACTGTTTCCTGATATTTAACCGGATACTGCCACCGTACCGCAAGCTGATATCCACCCCAGATGACCAGCATAAACAGGAGGAATCCTCCCCCCGCCAGCAGGATGGACTGCCATTGGGAATCTTTTTTCTCCATCCGCCTGACCAGTTGCTCGCCCTGGGCAAACAGCTGCTCCCGCGTTCCGTTGTTATGCAGGACATAATCGCACCGCCGCCGGTAAAAGGAATCCGGATTCTGGGCGGAAATTCGGGTATCCGCTGCTTCGGCGCTGAGGCCGTCCCGTTCCATGATCCGCTCTTTCCGCAGCTTCTGATCCGCCAGAACGGCGATGGTTTTGACGCAGAGTTTGTCGGCCCCGCTCTCAAAAAGCGTCGGCGCGTCCAGAAGGATATACCGCCTTCCCTCCGCCGCCAGCTCCCGGATCCGGCCTCGGATGCGTTCCGTAATCAGCGGATAGAGCACCGCGTCCAGCTTCCGCAGCTCCTCGGGATCGGAAAACACCTTTTCTCCCAGGGCTTTCCGATCCAGCCCGCCGTCGGCTCCAACGATCTCCAGTCCGAACAACCCCGCCAGCCTTTGGACTACCTCCCGGTCCGCCGTTACCTCCCGGGCCACCAGGTCGGCGTTGATGACCGCATACCCGTGCCTTGCGAAGGCATCGGATACCGTGGTTTTCCCCGCGCCGGTCTGGCCGGTCAGTCCCACAACCATGGGTTTCCGTTCAGCCATCGCGTCCCTCCTTTCTAAGTGGCAGTTCCATGGCATCCTCCTCACAGCGCCACCACCGTAAAACCGGCTGCCCGCAGCAGGCGGTTATAGACCGCCAGCCCGACCCCGTCCTTTTCCGGCATGGGGACGTAAACCGTCCGGGCTCCCTTTTCGTCGCACTCCCGCAGCCGGTCAAAGAGCACCCGCGCCTGGGAGAGCCCGTCGCCTCGCCGCCCAAAGGGCAGGCTCGGGACCTCCAACGCTCCCTCCTCCCCCTCAAACGCCATGGCCCAGACGCCCGGGCCCTGATGCGCGCGGACATATTCCACGAAATCCTCCGCACCTCCGTCAAGGATAATCACGTTGGCTTTCGGGGCGTAGTGCTTATACTTCATTCCCGGGGACAGGGCCTTTTCCCCGTCCGCCAGCCTATGGAGCACCCCGCCGTCCACCTCGACCCTGCAGTACCGGGAAAGCATCTCCACCGTGATCCCGCCGGGCCGGAGCAGCCGCACAAAGTCCTCCCCTACGGCGATGACCGTGGATTCTACCCCGACCGCGCACTCCCCGCCGTCCAAAATCAACGGGATCCGGCCGTTCATATCCTGAAATACATGCTCCGCCCGGGTCGGGCTGGGCAACCCGGAAAGATTGGCGCTGGGCGCCGCCAAGGCAAGCCCGCTCTCCCGGATGACCCGCTCCGCCACCGGATGGGAAGGCATCCGGACCGCCACGGTGTCCATTCCTCCGGTGGTCGCGTCCGGCACCCGATCCGCTTTGGGGAAAATCATGGTCAGCGGCCCCGGCCAAAAAGCCTCCGCCAGCGTGTACGCCAGTCTGGGCCGCGCCCGGGTCAGCGGCTCCAGCATCTCCAGCCCGGCAATGTGGACAATCAGCGGATTATCCGAGGGTCTCCCTTTTGCCGCGTAGATTTTTGCCGCCGCCGACGGGTTTAGCGCGTCCGCTGCCAGCCCGTAGACGGTTTCGGTGGGGATTCCCACCAGCTCCCCCGCCTGCAGCAGGGAAACCGCCATTGTGATCCCCTCGCCGTCCGCTTTCCGTAGTTTCGTCTGAAACCCGGCTTTCCATTCCTTCTGCATATCATTCCTCACCTTGGGCAGCCAGCAGCTCCGCCTGCCGCGCCGTGATCAGCGCGTCAATCATCTCGTCCAAATCCCCGTTGAGAAAGGTTTCCAGATGGTAGAGCGACAGCCCGATCCGGTGGTCGGTGACCCGCCCCTGGGGGTAGTTGTAGGTCCGGATGCGCTCCGACCGGTCGCCGGTGCCGACCTGGCTTTTCCGCTCCGCCGCAATGGCCGCGTTCTGCTCCTGGACCTTGGCGTCGTAGAGCCTGGAACGGAGCACCTTCATGGCTTTTTCCTTGTTTTTCATCTGGCTCCGCTCATCCTGGCATTCCACCACCACTCCGGTGGGCAGATGGGTGATGCGGATCGCGGATTCTGTCTTGTTGATGTGCTGCCCTCCCGCGCCGCTGGAACGGAAGGTATCGATCTGCAGGTCAGTGGGGTTGATCTCAAACTCCACCTCCTCAGCCTCGGGCAGCACAGCCA
>CAKXAF010000016.1:0-1076 GCA_934869045.1 uncultured Nitrososphaerota archaeon
ATCCTATACCGGGAGACGGCTCCGTTTCAAGTCCGCCGGGGGACGCGACCCCTTCCCGGGCCGGTAGTTATCGCCGGTTTTGGGCCGGCGGGAATGTTCGCCGCTGACCTGCTGGCCCGGCATGGGCTCCGCCCGGTTGTGCTGGAGAGGGGCGGCCCCGTTGAACAACGGGTCGCTGCCGTGGAGGGGTTTTGGCGGTCCGGAAATCTGGCTCCTTCCTGCAACGTTCAGTTTGGCGAGGGCGGGGCTGGGACCTTTTCCGACGGAAAGTTAACCACCCGGATCCATGATCCCTTGTGCGGCTACGTGCTGGATCGGTTTGCCGCCCACGGTGCTCCGGCCGAGACTCTCCGAAAAGCCAAACCCCATATTGGCACGGACCGCCTGAGGGCTGTGGTTCGTTCCATGCGGGAGGGAATTCTTCAAAACGGCGGAAAAGTTCTGTTTCACTCACAGATGGACGGGATCGCGGTAAAAGATGGCCGGCTGGAGGGCCTGACGGTCAACGGGCAGCCTATGGCGGCGTCCAGCCTGATTCTGGCGGTGGGTCACAGTGCCCGGGACACTTTCCGGATGCTGGCGGAAAAAGGCGTGCCCATGGAAAGCAAGGCGTTTTCCGTGGGTGCGCGGATCGAGCACCGCCAAAGTGCCATTGACCAGGGCCTGTACGGAAAGCTCGCCGGACATCCGGCCCTGCCCCCCGGAGAGTACCAGCTGTCCTACCGTCAGGGAGAACGTGCAGTGTATACCTTCTGCATGTGCCCTGGCGGAACGGTGGTTCCGGCCGCTTCAGAAATTGGTGGAATCGTCACCAACGGTATGAGCGAGTACAGCCGGGACGGGGACAACGCCAATGCGGCGCTGGTCGTTTCCGTCGGGCCGGAGGATTTCGGCGGCGGCGTTTTTGACGGCGTCCGTTTTCAGGAAGAGCTGGAGCGGCGGGCGTTTCAGCTGGCTGGAGGCGGTTACCGCGCCTGCGGAGCAACAGTCGGGGAGTTTCTGGCTCGTCGGCCTGGGCTAAAGCTGGGCTCGGTACAACCCACCTATACCCTAGGACTGGAGGCCGTGGACTTTGA
>CAKXAF010000016.1:1086-17148 GCA_934869045.1 uncultured Nitrososphaerota archaeon
GCTCTACCCGCCGCAGGTCGTGGAGATGATGCGCGCCGGAATCCGCCTATTCGGCCGGAAACTGCCGGGGTTTGGGGCGGCGGATGCGGTGCTGACCGGCCCGGAGACCCGGACATCCAGCCCCGTGCGGATCTCCCGCGGCGAGGATCTGCAGTCCCCGGCGGTGCAGGGTCTGTATCCCTGCGGCGAGGGCGCAGGCTACGCGGGAGGAATCATGAGCGCCGCTGTGGATGGCGTGCGCATCGCCCTGCATATCCTGGCGGAGTACGCTGCAGATTAGGTGTAAAGCATTCAGAGATGGATGGGCTGCCATTGATAACCGGCGGGACAAAAAACGGGTACAGCTCATCGACTGTACCCGTTTTTTGTCCCGCTGTTTCTCAGATCATGATCGAAACCGCCGCTCCGCCCGAGGATGGAATCTCCGCCTCATAAAAATCCCCATTCTTCCGGAAAGGAACATCCAAGCCGTTGCTCAGGACCTGCTTCACCGGCTGCGTGCTGGCGAACAGGAAAGTCCCGCCCTCACGGAGCACCACGGTCCGGCCGGCTGTGCCGGAGATGGTTTTGGGCGCGATAAATTTTTCCTTCAGACCGAAGGGAGCGAAGCCGTTCTCGACCGGAACCAGCAGGTAAAGCCGGAAATCATCGGCGTTTTCCAGCTGGAGTGGCAGCCGCTCCCTGCCGGAGAGAAACGCTGTTTCCCCGGTGAACCGCTCAAACACCGCGTAGGATTTTTCCTCGTCCAGGCCGAAGTCCGCCAGCCCGATGGAGCCTTCCGCCGCGCCGTCGCCGGTGTGGAGGTGGAAAGCTGCCGCCGCCGCCCCTTCGCCGCACCGGCTGAATACCTTGAAGGGCGCCTGAGATTGCTCCGGATTATGGGTGAGGCAGTCCCGCGCTGGAACCGCTGGACAGTCGCAGCGGAGGATCCGCCCGTCAGAGAGGATCAGCGGTTCCAGCACTTCTTTGCGGCTCCGTCCAATGGTATCGCTGACGTAGATGGGTCCGCCGCTGACGGCCCGGAGAACGCTGTTTTTTACCCCCTGACTGTCGTCGGTCCACCACATATCCCAGTCGCACCAGAGAAAGCTCCCCTGTACCAAGGAATTGTAGGAGCACTGAAGAATGTGCTTGGCGAACCAGGGCCGGTTCTCCGGCAGAAAATCGTCGCTGGCCCGGGAGATAGCGGATGCCGGACGGTGCCACATGTTTTCGTTGGCCATGCCCATACAGTTGATGAGCCGGCCGTCGAAGCAGATCCCCACCGACGCCTCCATGGCCCGGTGGACCTGGCCGGCCACTTCGCCCACCGGCGCAAAGCCGTGGTAGTACCGGCGAAGGGTACTCTGATTGTCAATTTTCAGGAAGTCCACGCCGCATTCCTCTAAAAAGCGGTGGTAGGCAAAGTAAAAATCGAAGGCCTTCGGAAAGTGGAAATCCGGCACCAGTCTGCCGTTAGCGCCTTCCATCAGATCCCCGCCAAAGTCCCGGGCAAGCTCCCCTTCCGGGTCAATGCCGCTCCAGTAGCCGCTGGTGGGATGCCAGATGCCGACACGGACTCCAAATTCCTCCTTCAGCCGCCGGACACAGTGTCCAAGCCCCTCCGGAAAGCGGTAGGGATCCCCTTCAAAGGAGTTGAGCATGGTGCTGTGGCGGGAGTCCAGAACCGCCTTGTAGCTGGGATGCTCAATGTCGTAAAGGCCCTTGACGTCTCCCCACATGTCATCGATGATGATCCAACGGACGGGAATGCCTTTTTCCTGGAATTCTGCGCATTTTTCCGCCAGCCCTTCCTCGCTGACCCGGATCTGCAAGGCGTCCCAGCTGCACCAGCCCAGATATTCGAAAAGCTCCGGATACCGCCGTCCCTCCCGGGAGGGGTAGTTCCCAGGCAGCAGGGAGAGCCCTGCATCCGCACATTGCTGAGCCAATGCCCAGGGGTCGTTCCCCTCGGCAATGACAAAGGCCAGCCCCCGGCATTCCTTCAGGCCCGGGCACCAGCTGGCCATCCGAAGCGTGAGCCCATCTTCACCGCCGCCGAGCACCGCTTTATACTGCTCTCCGCAGACTGGGAGCAGATAGCCGAAGGAGCCGTCCTCCCGTTCCCAGAGCAGAGCTTGGGTTTGTTCCGGCACAGCAGAGGGATCCTCCGGAAACTCCGGGCGGCACCAGTATTCGCTGTGCTGGCGGTCTGCCATCATCCGGCGGCCTGTTGGAAGGGAAAGGCCGATTCGCAGCCCATCTTCGGGGTCGAAAGAGCCTTTTTCCAGCTGTGCGGACACAAACACCGCCGCCGCGCCGCCGTGTTCCTTCACCGTGATTTCCGCATAAGCGCCGGGCGAACTCCAGCAGCCGTTCTGCTTTTCCAGCGGAATCCGGCCTGTTTCGGTGCGGACCGTGATGCGTAGACGGTCAAGCAGATTCTTGATCTCCTCCATAAATACCTCCTTCTTTCTGAAAAACCGGGAAGTCACTTAAACATTAACGTTAATGAAATTGTAGCATATTCCTCCCCCTCTGTCAAGAAGAATTGTGGAATCTTTTCGTGCCCCGCCCACCCCGAAAGGGGATGGGCGGCTATGGTTACTTCTTGGGCCGGTAGGATCCGGGGGTGATGGCCTCAAATTTCTTAAAAACACGGATGAAGGAATTTAAATTGTCAAAGCCTACCTGTTGGGCGACCTCGGTGATGGAGAGGTGCTTTTCGGAAAGAAGCTGCTTTCCCCGGTTGATCCGGATCCGGTTGATGTAATCGTGTAATCCCACGCCGGTGGTATTTTTGAAAATTTTAGAAAGATAGGAAAGGTTTTTTCCGAGATAGCCGGCCAGCTGCGTGGCGTTGAAATCCACCTCACTGTAGTGGGCGTCCACGCATTGAATGATCTCACGGATGAGGGGCTGCTCCGTTTCTTCCTCCGGCTTCTGGCGGTAGGTACTGCACAAAAGGTCCAGCAAAGCCTTCATCTGCTTTTGCGCCTCCGGAGGCTCTGCGGCAGTCAAAAAGCCATTGGTCATTCGGGTGAGTCCGTCCCGCAGCGGCTTTCCTGGTTCAGGGAGCTGCCTGACCGCGCGCCAGACAGCGTTTGCCATCCCGTAAGCAAAGCTTTGGTAACGGGTTCCCTTGGCCCCGTTCATGCCTCTGCCTGCCCAGCCGCTGCGGAAGCACTCCATTGCGCCATCGGCGTCCCCCAGGCATATCCGCTGCAAAAACTGCTCCTCCAGCTGGGGAGTGACGCCGAAACCCTCCGGTTCAGCCTGCTGGAAGGTGGGTTCCGCCGCAAACCGACCTTCCTTTTGGTAGGCCCGTTGTTTCTGTCGGAGACATTCCGCAGCCTCGTGGTAGCAAACACTGACGGTGTCCAGGCTTACACAGAGACGGCTGAGGACCCAGAAAAAACGGCGGTCCTCCGCAAAAAGGCGGCATTCCTCGCAAAGGATCCGGTAAGTATCCGGGGAGCCGTCCAGATTGACCAAAACCGTGCGGACGCCGTTGATCTGGGCGGAGTAGAGAGACGCACCGGACCAGCGGTCCAGCAGGCTCTCCTGAAATTGCCCGAAAAGCCGCTCTGCCCCTTCGGGCGTCCCACCTGCCATGGAAAAAAGCAGGACGCAGAAGCAGCTTCCGGGGAAGGTGATGGAAAAGGAGGATAGGATTTCCCTGGTAATCGGCGTGTCAGTGACATTCCCCAGAAAGACAGATTCCAGAAAACGCTCCTGCAGGAATTGCTCCTGCTGTTTCCACACCCGGTTCCATTCCTGGTTGGCGCTGACCACGCTTTGGAAGGTGCGGGAGATCTGCTCAAAGGCATCCTGGGAGGAGGAGTCCGCGTAGGGGGTGATCTCGTGAAGGATCCGCCGGACTGGCCGGTAATTCTGACACAGAAGGAAAAAAGCCAGCGCAGATCCCATGGCAATGCTCAGCGCGATAAACAGAAGGCTGCTCTGCCGGAGGGGGCCGGTCTTTTCCTGAATGCTTTGCGCAGAGATCATCATTACGCAGCGGAATCCCTTCAGTGCAGAGACCTCGCTGTAAAAGACCAGCTGTTCCTCGCCGGAAACCGTGCATTCCAGTTGGCCGGAGCCTTTTGTCATCCGTTCAGCTTCCGGAAACACCTGAAATTCCTGTGGGGAATTCCCGCTGATGACCCGCCCGCCGCTGTCGAGCAGCATGACCTGGGCAAAGCCGTCAGAGGAGACGCTTTCCAGGAGGTTCGGCAGGGCGTCCTCACTGAAAATTTGGAACAGCGTCGCCTTGGGTTGGCCGTAGGCGTCGACTGGCAGGCTCTTGACCAGCATCAGTCGGGGCGGCTTTCCTTCCGGCATCTCTACCAGGTCGATGGAATTGGCTTGATAGCTGTTGATGTAGGAGTCCAGATCCACGTAATAAAGAGGCTCGTCCCGGAAAACCTCCTGCCGGAACAGTTCCCGGCTGGCGAGGCCGTGGGTAGTCACGATGGTGTCCGCGTTGTTGATATAGAGATAACAGGTGTTGATCGCGGAAAAGTAGTGGTAACTTTGAATATGGCCGGCGATTTCCACCAGATCCCGGCGATCCTCCAGCGTGCAAGGGGCCGGTTTTTGAATAAAGGCGTTTATCAAAGTGTTCCGGGAGAGCAGAGTGCTGAAATTGGTGACTTCCGCAATGTAATCATCCAGACGCCGGC
Organism: uncultured Nitrososphaerota archaeon; assembly: GCA_934869045.1. Taxonomy (GTDB): domain Bacteria; phylum Bacillota; class Clostridia; order Oscillospirales; family Ruminococcaceae; genus Merdivicinus. Next base: position 5,751 of record CAKXAF010000016.1, read on the forward strand.
TGATTTCCTTCTGGATGGTGGCGTTCATCAAATTGTATTCATTGACCAGAAGGGTGTGGGCGTTTTTTAACAGAACCGATCCCAGCGCAATGGGGACGGCCAGGATCAGCAGGTAGGATAGGATCCATTTTATCAAGACGCTGTTCTTCCATCGAAAAAACCGGGGATGTGCCATGGGGGCAGCTCCTTTCAGTGGTTTGAAAACGCCGAAAACGATGCCGGAAGCTCCGGCATCGTTAACGGAGAGAGGGAGGATTATTCTTTTACAGCGCCGATCATCATGCCCTGTACGAAGTATTTCTGAATGAACGGGTAAATGAACAATACCGGCACGGTGGTCACAATGATGGCTGCGTATTTAAGCAGCTCCCGCACGGCGGTCATTTCCTCCGCAGAGCCTGCCGCAGCGCTGGCGGCCATGGATTCCGCGCTGCCGGTGATAAGGATCTCCCGCAGGATCAGCTGCAGCGGGAACCGTGTCCGGGTCCGCAGGTAGATGACGGCGTTGAACCATTCGTTCCAGCGGCCCACCGCGTAATAAAGCCCTACCACCGCGATGGTCGGGATACACAGCGGCAGCATGATCCGGAACAGGATGGTAAAGTCATTGGCCCCATCGATTTTCGCGGACTCCTCAAGGCTGGGCGGAACTGCGTCGAAGGCTGTCCGCATGACGATCATGTTGTAAGTGCTCAGAGCGTTGGGCAGCAGGATCGCCCAAATGGTGTCGATCATCCCCATCTGCATAATCCACAGGAAGGTCGGCACCAGCCCGCCGCTGAAATACATGGTGAACATGATGAGGAAGGTGAAGAAGCGCTTCAGGGAATACCCCTTCCGGGAAAGGGCGTAGGCCCCCAGGAAGGACAGGATCATGCTGATGCAGGTGCCGGCAGTCATGTAAAGCAGCGTGTTCAGAAAGCCCCGGACGATCATTGGATTTTTGAACACCAGCTTATAGGTATCCACCTGAAAGCCCAGCGGCTTCCAAAGCACCACGAATTGGTGCATTTTGAACAGCGTGGGGTTGCTGACCGACGCGAACAGCACGTACACCATGGGGTAAAGGGTCACGATGGCGAGCAGCGTCAAGAAGATGTAGTTGAAGACGTCGAAAACACGTCCGCCGATTGTTTTTTGCTGTACCATACGCCACCTCACCACAGACTGGTCCCGCTCATCCTCCGGCTGAAGGAGTTTGCGAAGACAACCAGCATAAAGTTGATAACCGAATTGAACAGCCCCACCGCTGCGCTGTAGCTGTAATTCTGCTCGATCAGGCCCTTGCGGTAGACATAGGAGGAGATCACGTCGGCGGTGGAGTAGATATTCTCGTTGTAAAGCAGGATGATTTTTTCCCAGCCCACGCCCATGATGCTCCCCAGCCGCAGGATAAACATGATGACGATGGTGGGGAGGATGCCGGGAAGGGTGATGTGGATCATCCGGCGGAAACGTCCGGCTCCGTCCACGACCGCCGCGTCGTACAGCGTAGGGTCAATGCCCGACAGGGCGGCCAAATAGATGATGGAGCCCCAGCCGATACCCTGCCAGATTTCGCTGATGATGTAGATGGGCCGGAACATGGCCGGGTCGATGAGCAGTGTTTTGGGTACGCCGCCCAGGGCCTTTACGATCCGGATGATGCCGCAAATGACGACGGTGGAAATAAAGTGGGGCAGATAGCTGATGGTCTGTACGGTTTTTTTAAAGTACCGATTTCCCACTTCGTTGAGCAGAAGGGCCAGAAGAATGCTGGACGGAAAGGAAAAGAGGATGGAGTACAGGCTGATAAGCAGTGTGTTGGTGAAGGTCCGCACAAAATAAGGCCCTGCAAAAAAGGCACGGAAATGGGTCAGGCCCGTCCAGGGGCTTTCGCCGATCCCCAGTCCCGGCGAAAAGTTTTTAAAGGCGATCTGGATGCCGTAAATGGGGATGTAGCAAAAGACGATGTAGTAGGCAAGCACCGGCAGCAGCATCATATAGATATAACGGTATTTGATCAAGTACCTCCGCAGCTTTTGAACCGCCCGTCCCAGACGGGTCGCCGGTACGGCTTTCTTTGGGGATTTTTTTTCAGATTGAACAGCTTCCAAGGCTTCTCCTCCTCTTCCAGGCGGCTCCCTGCCCCGGCGGTCAGACCGGGGCAGGGAACAACACACCTTATTTCGAACGGTTGTAGTAGCGGTCCAGAGCGGCCTGGGTCAGAGTGGTGTATTCTTCCAATCCCATGCTCTCTACGGTTGCGACGTATTTGTCAAAGTCGGACAGAGGCAGCTCGCCCATGACGAATTTTGCGTAGGATTCTGAGACGTAGGTGCCGATTTCACTGCTCAGGGCAGACACCCGTGCGCTCTCCTCGCTGGTCGCAGTGGTCAGCGGCATGGAAGCGGAGCGGGTCCCGTTCCGCTCGGAATTCCAGACAGCCAGGCCCTTCAAACCCTCCTCTGTGCCGGAGGATTTGCCCAGGACAAGACGGTTGTAGTAATCCATCCCGATGGGGCCGTTCTTCCGGGTATATTTGGTTATGGCAGTGGCAACGCCCAGCTCGTCAGGGTCATTGATGACCTTGTCGGTCAGCTTGGGTCAGTGGTTCTCATCCCATTCAAAGGTGTCATCTTCTTCGCCCCAGTTCATGGCCAGGTCGCCTTCTTCCGTGAAGGCCCAGTCCAGGTAAGTCAGGGCTGCCTCTACATTTTGACAAGAGCTGGAGATCGCCGCACCGCTGGAACGGTAGGCAGCGTCTGCCTGCCGGTAGATCAGCTGCTGGCCCTCGGTCAACACAGGATTGGCCAGGCCGATAGGATTGAAGGTAGTAGAAGGATCCTGGGTGTGGAGCTGGTCATAGAAAGCGTTGAGCCAGCTGGAGTAGTAGCCCAGCCACATACCAGTCTCGCCGCTGGTGATTTTTGCCTGGTTGGTGGTGCCGTCCTGAACGGTGAAGTCCGGATCCAGCAGCCCTTCCGTATAAAGGCGGTTGAGTACCGTCAGGTATTCTTTGTAGGAGTCCTGAACCGGGCTGAAAACAGCTTTTCCGTCCACATCGACAAAGCCGTCGCTGGTGACGTCATAGGCGCTGGCAAAGATTTGGGACTGCTTCAGAAAGCCCGTTGTGGTGGAGAAAGGGACGCTGGCGTTCTTTTCATTTTTAAAGGCTGTCAGGACTTCGACGAAATCGTCGATGGTCTCGGGAGCGTCCAGCCCCAGCTCTTCCAGCCAGTCGCCGCGCATGATGATGCCGACGTAGGTTTCCGGAATCGGTTCCCGGTCCATGATGGACTTCCATTCCGAACTGGTGTCCGGCGTGTCGGTGAAGATGTAGGGGATGCAGTAGAGACGGCTCTGGTCGGACGAAACCATCTGCCGCAGATCCGGATATTTGTCGAGGTAGGCGGAATAGTTGGGCATATATTGCGCTACGGCATCGGTGATATCCTGGATTACGTTGGTTTCGATGGCGTAGTCCGGACCGCCGGCGAAGGTACGCCAGTTGGATTCAATAATATCCGGCTTATCGTCGGAGACGATCATTAGATTAAACTGCTCTGTTTCCTGCCCTTTGGGCGGATGGACCCATTCAATGTCGATCCCTGTTTTTTCAGAGGCGATCTGATAACAGAGCATTTCGGCGTTGCTGGTGTAGACGTCCGGCGCCTGAAGACCGCAGTAATACGTTAGCGTGATGCGCTCGCCCGTGGAACTGGCCCCGGCGGAAGAGCCCGACTGAGAGGAAGAGCCGGTGGATGTGATGGAAGAACCGTTTTCTCCATTTTCTCCGCAAGAGGTCATGGCAGTGGCCAGCAGGGCCGCCATCAGCAGAGTACCGAACCGTTTGGTTATTTTCATATGGAAAGTACCTCCTCTTTCTTTTTTGGATGCGGAACGGAGCGACCGTCCCTTTGCGCATGCACAACCAGTGAAACAATGTTTTCTGGCAAGATTTTGTGGTCTATAGCCAAATCTTTGATTTGATTGTATCTGTTTTTATCGGTATCGTCAATCATCATTTTTTTGTTTTCTCTTCAATTCTTTGCTTTTTGCCTTATTTTTGGTATTTTTTTAAAAATTAACTTATAAAAACTGATATCCTATAGGAAGGGAGCCAGAGAAAATGGGGTGGGAGCCGGCAGGAAATTCCGGCTGATTTTCATTTGTTATTTTTATAACGAAAAGATTGAAAAACACAAATAAAATCCTGCTTTCTCCATGGTCTTTTCGTTTTGGAAGTGCTATGATACAAGCGAGGTGAAGTGGTATGAATACATTTAAACCAGTCAAAACCGCCCTCATTGGGAGCGGAATGATCAGCGGCATTTACTTGGAAAACTGCTGCAAAAACTTGAAAATCCTTGAACTTTGCGGGTGCTCCGACTTGATTCCAGAACGATCCGCCGCACGGGCGGAGGAATACGGTATCCGTCAGATGACCAACGAGGAGATCCTCTCGGACCCTTCCATCGAATTGGTCATCAATACGACCTATCCCGCCGCTCATTATGAGGTGGCCAAAGCCGCTCTGGAGGCGGGAAAGCACGTCTACACCGAAAAGATGATCGCCCCCTCCTTTGAAGAGGCCCGGGAGCTGCGGGAGCTGGCCCGGTCCAAGGGGCTTTTTTACTGCGGCGCGCCGGATACCTTTCTGGGGGCGACCTTCCAGACGGCACGGCGGATTCTGGACGGCGGCCTGATCGGAACGCCGGTAGCCGCTGCGGCAATTCTTGCGCGGAGTTACCATCACGAACGTTTTTATACCGGTGATCAGAAGCGCTTTGCGTTTTGCCCGTCGGGCGGCGTCATTTTTGATATGGGGAGCTACTACCTGACGGCCCTGGTTTCCCTGCTGGGTGGGATCCGGGAAGTCTGCGGTTTTGCAGAGATCCGGAACCCTCACCGGGTCTACCAGAATCCGGACAGCCCCCATTATCAGGAGCCTATGGAGGTGGAATCCTGGAACAACGCCGCCGGGGCGCTCCGGTTTGAGAACGGAGTCCTGGCCACGCTGATGACTACCTCCGAAAGCGGCGGCTTTGAAAACGGGCTGACTATTTACGGTACAGAGGGCCGTCTGACCGTAGGCGACCCCAACGAGTACGGCGTTCCGCTGACCCTGACTACCAAGGCTACCGGCTGTACGCAGCTGCCCATGACCCACGCCTACGGCTCTGGCAACCACCGGGGTATTGGCCCGGCGGAAATGGCCTATGCCATCCGGGCCGGACGCGTCCCGCGGACCGAGGAGATGCCAGTCCATGTGCTGGAGGCTGCCCAGGGCATTTGCCGGAGCGGCGAAACGGGAACCATCTATCAGATGACGACCCGCTGTGGGCGGCCCGCGCCGCTGCCAGCCGGGTATACGGAAAATCCGGAACTGTCTTTGAGCATATCTGATTAAGGAAGGAAGAGAACAATGAGCAAGATCGGAATTCAGATGTACACCCTGCGCGAAACCATGAAAACCAGGGAGGGCCTGGAAGAAACGCTCCGCCGGGTAGCGGAAATCGGCTATCAAAGCGTGCAGATCACCCTGCCCGGTTTTATCAGCAGTGAAGAAGGGGCGGCGATGCTGGCCCATTACGGCCTCCGCGGGGATTCGGCTATGGCGGCCTTTGACGGGAATATCCGGGAGCGGGTCCCGGAGGCTGTGAAATTGGCGCGGCTGCTGGGGACCGATGTGGTCCGGACCACATCCATTCCTCATGAGCTGGGGCAAAGCGAAGCGGGGTATCACGAGTTCGCCCGGCAGATGAACGAAGTGGCGGCGGAATTTGCCAAAGAGGGGCTGGTTTTCATGTACCACTTCCATGCTTTTGAGTACGTAAACTTCCCCACCTGCACCGGTATGGATATTCTGATGAAGGAGACCGATCCTGCCTGCGTAACCTTCCAGCCCGACGTGTTCTGGCTGACGGCGGCAGGGCTGGAGCCCTCCCAGGCGCTGTACGGCTTCAAGGGCCGGGCAAAGTTCATGCACCTGAAGGACTATGCCATCGCGGAGCCCCAGAAGGTCATTGAGGGGGTGCCCCGCATCTCGGCGCCGGTAGGTACCGGCAACCTCAACTGGCCCGGCATCCTCAAGGCCGCGGCGGATATCGGCATCGAACACTACGTTGTGGAGGATGATATGGGCATTTTGGAGCCTTTTGAAAGTGCGCGGATCTGTTTCGAGAACCTGAAAAAAATGGGCGTTGACTGAGCGAATGCCTAAATAAAGAAAAAGCGCCGGTGAAGATGTGGTTGACGTTGAACACATCTTCACCGGCGTTGCTGTTTGGGGCGGTTATGCGCGCCCCCGAAGCGTTTCCATGGGTGTGACGCCGATTTTCTGTTTGTAGATCCGGCTGAAGTAGGCGGGATCATCGAATCCGGCAGCAGCGGCAGCCTCCGTCACGGTCAAAGAGCCGTTTTCCAGCAGCAGCCGGGCCCGGCTGAGCTTCAGCCGGAGGATATATTCCAGCGGTGCAGCTCCGGCGTACTCCTTGAAGAGCCTGCGGAAACAGGATTCGCTGACGCTGCACATCCGCGCCAGCTCGGAGACAGGAGGGCTTTTCAGATAATTTTTCTCCAGATATTCAATGGCGGGATAGATGGAGGCGTAGGATTTCCCCCGGAACCGGGCGTGGCGGACCTCCAGGGAGATGTCTGTCAGCAGGGAGTAGAGAAGGGCTTTGATCCGCCCGGAGGGGAGACTGCCGTTGGAAAACAGGCTTGTGATCTGCCGGAAAGCATCGGCGTAATAGCTGCTGTTCCGTGGGGTGATGACCTGTATTTCCCGGGAAAGGCGGAAGGGGCGGAGATCTTCATCAAACAGGAGAAAGTTGATGAGGATATCCTGGGGAGCGCCGCCGTTGTCCGCGCAGCCCGAAAAAGTTGCCGTATATTTGCAATGCTGGGGGATGTAGCAGAGGGAGCCCCTTCCGGCGTCGGTCCGGCCTTCCCCGGTATGAAAGGACATGCTGCAGTCCAGGAGGCACATCAGGCCGCTCCAGGGCCGTTCCTCATAGGTAAAGGAAGAACTGTTGCCCCAGTGCTGGTACATGGCTACCACCTTCATGACCGCGTAGTCCATTTGGCAGAGCGTGGGAAAATCAACCGTTTTCAAAAGCATCCCCCCGTTTGACAGTAGAAAAGCCGGATGGCCTGCCTTCATTATAGCAGAACCATCCGGTTTGTTCAACGATTTTATGCCCGGTCGGCGGTCAGATTGGGAATATAGCGGCAGAACTCTTCCAGCTCTTCCGTGTAGTCGCCCTCGATTTCCGCCATGTGATGGATGTAGGGACCGTAGATCAGCTTCTGCTCCCATTTGCGGTAATCATCAAACTGGGCCCAGATATGCGTGCCGAAGGTGTGGGGACCATCCACTGCGTCAAATCCGCCGCAGAGCAGATTGTAGACGCCGTGCATCCCGTCCAGGCGGGTGATGGTGTAATGGCCGTCCTTCAGGCGGTAGCCGGGCTTCTGGTTGAAGACAACGGCTTTGCTGTCCGGGTGCTTGAGAGAGTAGGCGAAGGGACCGCAGTGCCAAAGCAGCTCCGCGTTGGGATTTTCGGGATGGCGGACGGTAAACTCTCCGAAAAAGGGGATGGACTTGCCCCGGGAAGCCAGGGACAGCAGCGCCATGCTGATGGCTCCCATGACATCGGACTCGCAGGTCACGATGAACCTTTCGTCGGCCAGTACGCTCATGGCGATGCAGGGCATGGCTCCCACCAGCTGGTTCATAGCGGTCCAGCACTCCGTGGAAACCACCTGGCATCCGTAATCCGCAGCCAGCTTGGGAAAGAGGTATTTGAAAACCATGGAGCGCTTCAGGTCCTCGTCGGAGAGGCCGTCGAAGCCGGCAAAACGGCTTTTGAGCAGCTGGACGTCGGCGTCCAGATCAGCGCTCCTGGATTCCAGCAGGGCGTCATATTCCTGCTTGACAATGGCAAGGTTGATGGGAGCGACCTCCACGCCGAATTTTTCCAACAGCTCGCCTTCGTTGAAGATGACGCTGTTGAACGGCTTGGGCCGGCAGCCGATCTGGGCGATGCGCAGACGGCGGAATCCCTTGACCATACAAGTCACCGACAGGAATTTTTCCACGCCCCGGATAAAGGCCGGCTCCTCCTTCTCACAGTTTTCGATGTGGGAGAAGGGGATGTTCAGCCGCTGGAGCTGCTTGGAAATGGCGAACAGGCCGCACTGGGAATCGGTGTAGCGCATGCCGTCCTCACGGAAGACCGTATCCTTGGGGGCCCAGATCAGAGTGGGGAGGTTCAGGCCTTGGGCAACCTTGGCTGCGACTTCCTCGCAGCCGAAGTTGCAGTTGATGATGAAGAGGCCGTCCACTTTCTGTTTCTGGAATTCATTGATGATGGCGTCTGCCTGTTCCGGCAGGAACATCAGCCCCTCCTCGTTGAGAAATGCCAGGTCGACACTGGCGACGTCGTCGCTGCCAAATTTGGCTGTGCTGGAGGGGGCAAGCTCGTCGGTGACCGGTTTGGCGAATTCCTGGCTGAAAATGCCGGTGCGCTTGCCGTGAAGCCAGCGGCGGCAGGGAGCCAGGCCGATGCGGATCTTGTAGTTCAACATAGCGGATTCGTCCTTTCCTTGATGAAATGTGTCAGACTTTGCGGATGGAACCGGTCAGCATGGCGGGAACCCCCCGGGCGCGCATGGCTGCGTTGTCCGGATGGGTGATGAGCCATTTGTTGATCTTGGCCAGGGTCTGGTCGGGACAGGGCGCGGGGAGGATTTCACCGGTACCCTTGGGCAGGATGACGATGCTGCAGAAGCCGCCGTCCTCCGCCTGGCACGGAGCAAAGTGCAGGGTGGTCCCGTAGACTTCGAAAACGTCGCCGGCCTCTGCGCGGAAAAGCTCCAGGCTGGAGAGGTCGTAGCGGTTATCCTCCAAGTCCCAGATATGGCCGAAGAAGAGCAGCAGCGGGGTACACGCAATGTTCACCTCAGAGCTTTTATGGTATTCCACGGTGGACATTTCCCGGTTATAACCGTTGCAGACGCCGATTTGTACGGCGGCTTCGCCGAACAGCTCCTGAGCGGCGGCCCGGATGGCAGGTTCCTGCTCCAGCGCCTCCACGGAAGGAAGATAGGCAATACCGGTCTCCGGCTTGGGAACCTCCAGAGCCGCCCGGCAGGCGGCGTCCAGCTGAAAACGGTCCAGAGCCTGGCCGTAGGTGCGGAAAGCACCGTCATGAATGCTGTGAATTGTCATAAGCTGCTCCCTCTTTTCAAAGATTATCTCCAAAGATATCGTAACACATCCGAAAATAAATTTCAATAGCTATCAGAATTTATTTTTGGAATTTTCGAAACTATTTTTACGATTTTGGAGGAAATCTCCAAACGGGACGGATTTCTGCAAGGGGTTCCGATGGGCAGGCTTTCTGCCAAAAGGGGGTGATAAAGAACGGAGGCAGCAGGATCCTGGAAAGGAAGGAACTTGTCTGCAATATATACATTTTATAAAGAAAAGGATGTTCGGCCTTTTGCCGTTATTTGAATTTTGGGTGGGGATTTTTTGCTTTTTCAAATTATGAAACCTTGATTCAAAAAAAGAAAATTGCTTGAAAAAGTGCGTTTTTGCTGGACCCTTGTGCTAATTTCACAAAATTTGGAACCCGCTGGCAAATTTTCATTATTGTCATGAGAGGGGCATTGTGCTTTAATAATGCTATAACCCAAATAAAAAATTATGCAAAACGCCTCAGCTCATGAGCGTGATGCATAAAAAGACTTAGAAAGGGGCGCTGAATTTATGAACAATACGGGAGTCCTGCCAAAAGAGGGTAACACAGGTTCCCTCCAGAATGCCAAGGCCCGGCATCGAAGCCACACATGGAAGCTGATGAAGCGCAACGCCGTTCTCTATCTGTTCCTGCTCCCGGCGGTTGCGTATATCGCGATTTTCCACTACGCGCCGATGTATGGCATTCAGCTCGCTTTCAAGACCTTCTCGCCGGCGGCGGGCATCTGGGGCAGCCCCTGGGTCGGGATAAAATGGTTTCAGATGTTTTTTGAGTCCCCGCGTTTTTGGCAGCTGTTTGGAAATACCGTGATCCTGAGCCTCTATAGCCTTGTGGCCGGGTTTCCGGTGCCGATCATTCTGGCGCTGCTGCTGAACAACGTGGGAAAACTGGGACTTAAAAAATTTGTGCAGACCGTCACCTATATGCCCCACTTCATCTCGGTGGTGGTAATGGTCGGTATGATTTCCGTCTTTTTCTCGCCCCGATCCGGTTTTATCAACACCATCGTCCAGGCCTTCGGCGGAGATCCCATTTATTTTATGGGGGAGGCTAAGTACTTCCGGCACCTTTATGTCTGGTCCGGCGTGTGGCAGAGCGCGGGGTGGAGCTCCATCATCTACATCGCGGCCCTTTCCGGAGTCAGCCCGGAGCTCCATGAATCCGCTATGATGGACGGGGCCAGCAAGCTGCGGCGGATCTGGCACATCGACATCCCCACGATCATGCCCACCATGGTCATCCTTCTCATTATGAACTGCGGCCAAATCATGAGCGTCGGCTTTGAAAAGGTGTTCCTGATGCAGAACTCCCTGAACAACACCGTTTCGGAGGTCATTTCCACCTACACCTACAAGATCGGCCTGATTCAGGCGGAGTACAGTTATTCCACCGCCATCGGCCTGTTCAACAACATCATCAATTTCACCATACTCATCATCGTCAACAAGATTTCAGGCAAGCTTTCCGGCTCGAGCCTGTGGTAAGGAGGGAAATCGGATGACTTCTGCTGTAAAAACTCATAAAAACCGAAACCGCATCCGCGAGCCCCTTTGCGACCGGGTGTTCAGCGCCATTGTTTACTTTCTGCTGGCGATCATTTTGATCCTGGTCATGTATCCGCTTTATTTTGTCGTGGTGGCTTCTTTTTCCGACCCCACCTACGTCAACTCCGGCACACTGCTGTTGTATCCCAAGGGATTTACCATGCTGGGATATGAGCGGGTATTCTCCGATGAGCGAATCTGGACCGGCTACGGCAATACGATTCTTTATACGGTCTGCGGCACCTGCATCGGGCTGTTTGCGACAATCATGGCCGGCTATGCCCTGTCCCGGAAGGATCTTCCCGGCCGGAACATCTTTATGGGGCTGATGGTCTTTACGATGTATTTTGGCGGCGGGCTCATTCCGTTTTACATGGTGGTCAAGAGCCTGGGGCTGGTCAATACCCGGATGGCACTGATCCTGATGGGGAGCGTTTCGGTCTATAACATCATCATCGTCCGCTCCTTCTTTACCAGCACCCTTCCCCAGGAACTGCAGGAGGCGGCCTTCATCGACGGCTGCGGCAACACCCGGTACTTTTTCTCCATCGTCGTACCGCTGTCCCAGGCAATTATCGCGGTCATCGCCCTATATTTGGCGGT
>CAKXAF010000017.1:0-2450 GCA_934869045.1 uncultured Nitrososphaerota archaeon
CTGCGGGGGCGGTCGCTGCGGCGGTCGCTTCTGCGGTCGTCACGGGGAGCCCGCGCCGGTTTCTTGGTGACTTCGCCCTTTAGCACTTCGCCGGTGTAGATCCAGACTTTTACGCCGATCTTGCCGTAGGTGGTGTTCGCTTCCGCGAAGCCGTAATCGATGTCCGCGCGCAGGGTCTGCAGCGGGACGGTGCCTTCTTCGTAATGCTCGGTCCGGGCGATTTCCGCGCCGCCAAGACGTCCGGAAACGCAGGTCTTGATGCCCTTCGCACCAAGACGCATGGTGCGGCCGATGGACTGCTTCATCGCACGGCGGAAGGAGATGCGCTTCTCCAGTTGCTGGGCGATGCTCTCGGCAACCAGCTGGGCAGACAGGTCGGGCTGCCGGACTTCAATAATATTGATGTGCACAGGCTTGCCGATCATGGCCTCAACCTGCTGGCGGAGCTTATCGATTTTTGCGCCGCCCTGGCCGATGACCATACCGGGCTTTGCACAGTGAATGTGGATTCTCACCTTCAGGGCGTCGCGCTCGATTTCAACGCGCGGAACGCCTGCGGCTTTCAGTTCCTCTTTGATAAAATTACGGACTTTGTAATCTTCAACAAGGATGTCGCCGAAAGCTTTTTTATCTGCAAACCAGCGGGAATCCCAATCCTTAATGACACCCACACGGAGCCCGTGGGGATTAACTTTTTGGCCCATAGTTTACCTCCTCTTTCAGCTTATTCCTTTTCTTTCAAGGAAAGGGTGATGTGCGAAGTCCTCTTGAGAATTCTGGCTGCGCTGCCCTTTGCGCGGGGACGCATGCGTTTCATGGTCGGGCCGGGGCAGACGAAGCACTCCGCCACATACAGATTGTTCACATCCATATTGAAGTTGTGATCCGCATTGGCGACGGCCGATTTCAGAAGCTTCAAAAGATATTCGCTGGCAGACTTCGGCGTCTGCTCCAGGATCGCCTGTGCGACTTTTACGTCCTTGCCGCGGATGAGGTTCAGAACGATCTGAACTTTGCGGGGAGCGATCCGGACATGTCTAAGGTAAGCCTTAGCTTCCATTGAAAAATCCTCCTTTCGGCCTTAGTTTCCGTTATTGGATGTTTTGGATCCGGCGTGGCCTTTAAATGTTCTGGTGGGAGCAAACTCACCGAGCTTGTGTCCAACCATATCTTCGGTAACGTACACGGGGACGTGCTTGCGCCCGTCGTGGACGGCAAATGTATGTCCAACAAATTCGGGGAAGATGGTGGAGGAGCGGCTCCAGGTCTTGACGACCTTCTTCTCGCCCTTCTCGTTCATTGCCTCGACTTTTTTATAGAGAGCCGGTTGTACAAACGGCCCCTTCTTAACGCTTCTGCCCATGGTTCATCCTCCTTTCAGAATTACTTCGCGTTCCTGCGCTTCACGATGAACTTATCCGAACGCTGGTGTTTCTTGCGGGTCTTGTAACCCAGAGTAGGCTTGCCCCAAGGAGTGACAGGGCCGGGACGGCCGATCGGGGACTTGCCTTCACCACCGCCGTGAGGATGGTCGCAGGGGTTCATGACGGAGCCGCGGACGGTCGGACGCCAGCCCATGTGACGTTTCCGGCCGGCTTTGCCGAGGGAGACGTTCTCATGGTCGATGTTGCCAACCTGGCCAATGGTCGCCATGCAGTTCGCGGAGAAATTCCGAAGCTCGCCGGAAGGGAGCCGGACCAGAGCGTATTCGCCCTCTTTCGCCATCAGCTGGGCCATATTGCCGGCTGCACGGACGAGCTGAGCGCCTTTGTTGGGGTACATTTCCACGTTGTGGATGAAGGTACCGACGGGGATATTCGCCATGGGGAGGGCGTTGCCGGGCTTGATGTCGGCGTCGGCGCCGCTCCGTACGGTATCGCCCACGTTCAGGCCGTTGGGTGCGAGGATGTAGCGTTTTTCGCCGTCCTCGTACTGCAGCAGCGCGATGTGAGCGGAACGGTTGGGATCGTATTCGATGGTCTGAACGGTAGCGTTCATGCCGGTTTTATCCCGTTTGAAGTCGATGACACGGTATTTGGTACGGTTTCCGCCGCCGCGGTGGCGAACGGTGATACGCCCGTAGCTGTTCCGGCCGGACTTTTTCTTCATGGGCTCGAGAAGGCTTCTCTCAGGAGCGCACTTGGAAAGACCGGAGTAATCCGTGACAGTCATCTGCCGTCTTGCAGGGGTAGTCGGGCTGTATGACTTGATAGCCATGGTATTTCACTCTCCTAATTCGGTTTCGCGAGGAGCAGGGGTCGGGTGCTCCTCATACATCACCCAGGGGCACTCAAACGCCCCCTCAGGCTTTCTGCCTGATGACCAGAGCTGGCTTATGCCATGCCCTCGAAGAACTCAATCGCTTTGGATTCTTCGCTCAGCGTAACGATGGCCTTTTTCCAATCGGGCTTATAGCCTTCGTTGCGGCCCATTCTTTTGAAGCGGCCTTT
>CAKXAF010000017.1:2460-13320 GCA_934869045.1 uncultured Nitrososphaerota archaeon
GTGTTGACCTTCGTAACCTTGACGCCGAAGATCTCTTCGACAGCCTTGGCAATTTCCACTTTGGTGGAATCCTTGGCAACCTTAAAGGTGTACCGTTTTTCCGGCACGCCGTAGAGGGACTTCTCAGAGATGACGGGGGCGATCACGATATCGTGCGCAAGTTTCATTATGCGTACACCTCCTCGATTTTCGCCACAGCGTCCTTCACGACAATGAATTTGCCGCAGTTGAGGACGTCGTAGACGTTGAGCGTGTTGACGGAAGCGGTCTTCACGCCGGGGATGTTGGCGAAGCTCTTGAGAACTTTCTCATCCGCGCTGTCCAAAACGACCAGGGCTTTCTTCTCAACGCCGAGAGCTTTGAGCATCGCAGCCATGGTCTTGGTCTTGAACTCGTCGGAAGCAACTTTCTCAACAACGACCAGGTCGCTGTCCAGAACCTTGGAAGAGAAAGCGGATTTCAGAGCCAAACGCTTGACTTTCTTGTTCATGCCAACGACGTAGTCGCGGGGTTTCGGCCCCAGAGCAACGCCGCCGTGGGTCCACTGAGGAGCGCGGGTAGAGCCCTGGCGCGCATGGCCGGTGCCCTTCTGTCTCCAGGGTTTACGGCCGCCGCCGCTCACCTCGGTACGGGTCAGGGTGGACTGGGTGCCCTGACGCTGGTTGGCCAGGTAGGAGACAACCGCCAGGTGCATGGCTGCCTTGTTGGGCTCTACGCCGAACACGGTCTCGGAAAGCTCGATCTCAGAAACAGCCTTTCCAGCCATATCAAATACAGAAACCTTAGGCATTGGTATTCCTCCTTCCTTTATGCCTTCTTGCTGTCGGTGATAACCACCAGGCCGCCTTTGGGGCCGGGGATCGCGCCTTTAACAGCAATCAGATTGTTTTCGACGTCAACTTTGACCACTTCCAGATTCTGGACAGTGACCTGCTCGGCGCCCATATGGCCGGCCATGCCCTTGCCCTTGAAGATCCGGGACGGGTCGGAGATGGCGCCCATGGAGCCGGGCTGGCGGCCGACAGGGCCGGTGCCGTGGGTGTGGCGCAGGGTTTTCTGGTGGTGACGCTTGATGGCGCCCTGATAACCTTTACCCTTGCTCACGCCGCAGACATCGATCGCATCGCCGCACGCGAACATATCGGCTTTGATGATATCACCAATGTTGTAGGAAGAGCAGTCATCGAACCGGAATTCCCGGAGAGACTTCTTCGGAGCAACATCCGCTTTGTCAAAATGACCTTTCTGGGGCTTGTTGACCTTGTTGGCCTTCGCGTCGCCGTAGCCCATCTGGACTGCTTCGTAGCCGTCGTTCTGCGCCGTCTTCTTCTGCACGATGGTGCAGGGGCCGGCTTCGACAACGGTCACCGGAACGACTTTTCCGGTTTCGTCGAAAATCTGGGTCATGCCGATTTTCTTGCCGATGATACCTTTTTTCATCTTTCTTTCCTCCTATAAGGCTATTGGTTGGCATTCCACCAACTTGACCTCCCGGACGCGGATCCCGCTTCCGGATGCGAGGCGTTCGGTCCGCACCTTGCGGAGCCGTCGGGATTACAGGTTGATCTCGATTTCAACGCCGGCGGGGAGCTCAAGGCCCTGCAGCGCTTCGACGGTCTTTGCGGAAGGCCGCTGCACGTCGATCAGACGCTTATGGGTTCTCATCTCAAACTGTTCCCGGCTGTCCTTATATTTGTGCACAGCGCGGAGAATGGTCACGACTTCCTTTTCAGTGGGCAGCGGGATGGGGCCTGCAACCCTGGCGCCCGTGCGCTTTGCCGTCTCAACAATTTTGCCAGCGGCGGCATCCACCAAATTGTGATCGTACCCTTTCAATCTGATTCTGAGCTTTTCTTTGACTGCCACTCGTCATCGCCTCCTTGAAAATTTTGGGGACAAGACCAAAGAAGGAACACGTTTCCGTGTGTTTCGCGTCCAAACATAAAAAAGCCGGAAAAACGCGCGTTTTTCCGGGATGTCTGAATCACACGTATACCACCGCCGTCACTTTTTAGTCAAAGCATACGGGTATGGGGCACTTGCCGCCTGAACAGGCGCAGTTTGCCTGGAGCCGCCCGCAGTCCTCCGCCAAAGCGCAAAACGCCGGGGTATTCCCATCGTATTCATCTTTTGTCGCCCGGTTTAAAATCGGACATACTCGGCGAAAATTCCCTGCTCTGGGAGCCTGTCCAAACCTCACGGCCGGAAAGCTCTTGGTAACCGGATGTTCCGGAACCGGCAGCCACCTCTCGCTTCATCGCATATCTGTCGCAGTCACGCAAGGATTATTATACAATGGCCTGGCTCGTTTGGCAAGAGCTTTTCGATATTATATTATGAATATTGTGTAAATTTTTCAGCTATTCGGACTTTCGGTACACCAATACCTCAAAAGAGATCCGGGTCTCCAGGTGTTCCAGATTTTGAAGCCGCGCATCGGTATCCACGCCGCTTTTATAATAGTAAGGCGTCATGGCAAAAAGATTGCGGATATCCTCGCCGCAGGGCAGGAATATCCGCCCCTCCACCGGGACGCTCTCCAAAAAGCGGAAGCCCTCCAGTGCATAATCCCGGACCTCGTTTTCGTAGGGCTGCTCGTAAAGCGCCTCTTTCAGCTCCCAAAGGTGAAGCCTTCCCGGAATCCCCATGATAAACAGCCCTTCCGGTTTAAGCACCCTCCGGTACTCCTCCCCGCAGTAGGGTGAAAACAGGCTGACCACCGCATCGCAGCTTTCTGCCGCCAGTGGCAGCCGGTATACGCTGGCCGCCGCGCATCGGACGCCCCGGCAGCGTCGGGCGCACTTGTCCGCGGCGAATTTGGAAATATCCACCGCTGCGATATCGGGCTTTTGGGGGGCCAGCGCCTCCGCCAGAGCCTCGGTATAATACCCTTCGCCGCACCCGGCGTCCAACAGCATCGGCTCCGCCTTTCCCGCCAGATACCGTGCAGCTGTTCCAGACACCGCCTGGGCAAAGGGCGCGTAATACCCCTTTTCCAGAAAATCCCGCCGGGCGCCGACCATCAGCTTGTTGTCCCCCGGGATTTTCGCGTGCTTTCCGTTCGGGGGGATCAGATTGACATACCCGCTGCGGGCCCTGTCAAAGGAATGTCCTTTTCCGCAGCGCAGCCCGCTTCTGGAATCCTCCAGTATCCCGCCGCAGACCGGGCATAGAAACGGCGTCATTTCATCCCTCCTGTCCCAGAGCCTTCCGGACCTCTCCAACCAGATAGGTTCCCATGGCATCCCGGTCGAAGGTGCGGCCGGAAAAAATTTCAAAGGCGTAAATCGCCTGATAGATCAGCATATTCAACCCGTTGCAGCAGCGCAGCCCCCGCCGCTCGCATTCCCGAAGCAGCGACGTCCGGGCGGGCTTGTAGACGATGTCGCAGACCGTGGCGGCCGTCCCGTCCAAAAAGGAAAAGTCCGCAAAATCCTCTGCAATGCCGCTCATCCCCAAAGGCGTGGCGTTGAGGATAATGTCGCTCACTTCCCCGCAGGTTTCTGCGGAAAGCCCGGAAAACGGCTGGAGCCGGACTCTGGAATCGCCAGCCAGCCCCCCGGCCTTTTCCGGATGGCGGCAGAACACCGTCACCGACCGCGCTCCCATTTCCAGCGCCTTGCTGCAGATGGAAAGCGCCGCGCCCCCAGCACCCAACAGGCTCACCCGGGATCCCTGAAAAGAAGCTCCCAGCAGCCGCAGGGCGGAGACAATGCCGTTTCCATCCGTATTGAATCCGGAAAGCTTCCCCTCTGACACCCGGACCGTGTTTACCGCCCCGCATCCGGCGGCATAGGTATCCACCCCGTCCAGATACGACAGGAGCCGGCTTTTGTGGGGAATGGTGATGTTAAAGCCATCCAGTTCCTTCCGGGCGTAGCGGACAAACTCCTCCACCTCTCCGGCGCGGACATGATGGGCCCGGTATTCCCCCTTCACGCCCAGGCGCTCCATCATCCTCCCCTGGATCAGCGGCGAAAGGGTGTGCGCAATTGGGTCGCCGATTACGGCAAGCCGCAGTTCCATCATTCCTCTTCTCCTTCCAGCAGCAGTAAAATCGCCGCTGCTACCCTATCTGGGGCATCGTGGCTTCCAGCGGTGATTTCCGCATAACGGCGGTATAACCCGATCCTCTGGTCATAGAGAATCCGTACCCGGTTCAAATCCCTTCCGATCAGCGGCCGTCCGGACAAATCGGAGCCGCAGATTTCCTCCACGCTCCGATCCAAAAAAATGATCGTGCCAGAAACTGCCAGCGCTTCCATGTTCTCCTCCCGCAGGATAATCCCGCCGCCGGTGGCGATCACCTGCCCGGCTCCAGCCGCAGCGTCCCGGGCGCATGCAGTCTCCATCCGGCGGAAAACCTCCTCGCCGTCCTCTGCGAAAATCGCGGGAATGGGCTTTCCGGCGGCCCGCTGGATGGCCTCGTCCAGATCCAGAAAGGTCATTCCCAGCCGCGCCGCCAGAATCCGTCCCACCGAGGTTTTCCCGCTTCCGGGCATCCCAATGAGCACCAGATTTGCCTTGTTCATTCCGCCGCCTCCTCTTCCCCGCCTGCCGGCCGGTGGCGGTAGCAGCCCAGGATTCGCAGCGTCTGGGTGTGCCTGCCCATTTCCTCGAAAAGCCCGGTCAGCTCTGCCAGAGGCTTTCCGGTGACAAAATCCACAAAGAACAGATACTCCCAATTCCGGGCGGCAATGGGCCGGGATTCAATTTTGACCAGATTCATCCTCCCGCGGCCCAAAACCTCCAGCACCCCACAGAGGCTCCCCACCACATGGGGCAGGGTAAAGGCCACCGACACCTTGTCGCTGTCCGGTTCGTAGGCCTCCTCCCGCGCCACGACGACAAACCGGGTGAAGTTCTCGCTTTTGAAATTGGTTCGTTCCACCAGCACCTGAAGCCCATAGCACTGGGCGGCCCGGCGGCTGGCGATGGCTGCCAAGTGGAAATCCGGGCACTCTGCCGTCATCTTGGCCGCTGCCGCCGTGTTATATACCGGGCGGCAGCTCCATTCCGGATGTCCGGCCAGAAATTCCATAGACTGGGAGAGGCCCTGCTCGTGGGAAATGACCTCCCGAATATCCCCCAGCGACGCGCCGGGCCGGGCCAGGAGGCAGTGGTTGACCCGGACGTACTGTTCCCCCACGATGGAAAACCCGTATTGCCCCAGCAGGTCGTAAACCGCCGAAATCGCGCCGGTGGAGCTGTTCTCAATGGGCAGCACCGCCCGGTCCGCCTCGCCGTCTCGCAGCCGGTCAAAGGCATTCTGAAAGGAAGATGCCGTGACCAGCGCCGCATCCTCCCCGAAATAGAGCAGCGCCGCTTCTTCCGCATAGGAACCGGGGACGCCGCAGTAAACTGCCGTCAGCATCCCCCTACCCCCCTCTGAGCCTGGTATTCCTCTGCCGTCAGGGAGTAGCAGACCTCGTCCAGCAGCGCCCCGTCATAGCGGGTCCCGGCTCTCCGCAGGATTCCCTCATACCGGAAACCGCACTTTTCGACAACCCGCCGGGAGCGGTTGTTAAACGGATAGTGAAAAACCGAAATCAGGGCAAGGCCCTCCTCCTCAAAGGCATACCGGAGCGCCTCCCCCGCGGCCTCGGTCATCAACCCCCGGCCCCAGGCTGCCCGGGCCAGCACGTAGCCCAGCATCTTCACACCAGGTACGCCGGGACGCATCCGGTCCGGGTGCAGACCCACCGATCCGATGACCCGTCCAGTCTCCCGGTCCTCCACCGCCCAGATCTCCGTGGAGCCAAGGAACATTTCGTTTAAAATCTGCCGGCTCTCCTCCAGGCTCTCATGGGGCTTCCAGCCCGCAGCCGGTCCCACCTCCGGGTCCGCCGCGTATTCATATAAATCCTCCAGATCATCCTCTGTCCAGTCCCGCAGGATGAGCCGGGGCGTTTCCAGGCGTTTCATCACACCGCTCCCTTCGCTCTTTTGGTTCATTGTAGCACAAAACCGCCGCCCAGCGCAAGGCTCCGGCGACGGAATCCCGCGCTCCCGCCAAAATTTCTCCGCTACAGCAGCGCTTCGCAGAGTCCCAGTGCCGCGGCGCTTTCCACCACCACGGAGGCCCGGGATAAAATGCAGGGGTCATGGCGTCCCTTGATGGTCAGCAGGGCGTTTTCCATGGTTTCCAGATTAACGGTGCGCTGCTCCTGCCCAATAGAGGCGGTTGGCTTGACAGCTACCCGAAAAATCACCGGCATTCCGTTGGAGATCCCCCCCAGGATGCCGCCGTTCCGGTTGGTCTCGGTAACGACCCGTCCCTCCTGCATCCGCATAGGATCGTTGGCGGCGCTGCCCCGCATTTCCGCAAAGCCGAAGCCCTCTCCGAATTCAATGCCCTTCACCGCCGGAACTCCGAACAGATGCCGGGAGAGGATGCTTTCCAGACTGAAAATCCCTGGTTCCCCGATACCGCAGGGCATACCGGTGATTCCGCATTCGATGATGCCGCCGATGGAATCCGCGTCCATCCGGGCGGCCTGCACCTCGGCCTTCATCCGCTCCCCGGCCTCCGGATCCAGCACCGAAAAGGACGCGGCCCACAGCGGCTCAAAGTCTTTTTCCGTAAGCCCCACCGGGTCAAAGGCCGCGTCCTTTACCCTGCCGATCTGAGCGATGTGGGCCCCCACAGCGATCCCTCTCTCCCGGAGGATCAGCTTGGCCACCGCCCCCGCAAACACCAGCGGCGCGGTAAGCCGCCCGGAAAAATGCCCGCCGCCCCTGGGATCGTTGCAGCCCTGATACCGTACAAAGCCCGTATAATCCCCATGGGAGGGCCGAGCCAGATTCTGGGTAGCCGCATAGTCCTGGGACCGGGTATTCTCATTGGATATGACCGCGCAGAGTGGCGTTCCGGAGGTTTTTCCCTGATAGGCGCCGCTGAGGATCCGCGGCTCATCGGACTCAATGCGAGTGGTGGAAAGTCCGCCTTTCCGGGCCCGGCGGCGCTCCATTTCCCGAGTGATAAACGCCGCGTCCAGAGCAATGCCTGCGGGCAGCCCCTCCAAAACTACGCCGATGGCTTCCCCGTGGGATTCCCCAAAAATCTGATACTGGAACATGCCGTCCTCCTTATCCGTTAGAAACCGCGGCTATGCCGCCCAACGCTTCATAATCCTTCCAAAAATCCGGGTAGGATTTCGCCACGCATTCTGCCCCCAGCACCCGGACCGGACCCCGGCAAACCGTAGCCGCCACCGCCGCAGCCATGGCGATGCGGTGATCGTTGCAGCTGTCCGCTGTGCCGCCGGAAAGGCCCCCTGTGCCGTCCACCTCCAGGAAGTCCGCGCCCTCCCGGACTTTTCCGCCCAAGTCCCGAATCAATGCGGCAGTGGTCTCCAGCCGGTCGCTTTCCTTGAGCCGCAGCCGCGCCGCATTGGAAAACACCGTAGTTCCCCCATTGCGTCCAGCGGCGCACACCGCCAGCACCGGGATCAAATCGGGGATCTCCCCGGCATCTACGACGCACCTCCCCGGAGCCTTCATCTGCGCCAGCACCCAAACCACCGTCCGGTCCCCCTGATTGGACGGCGGGTTCATACCCAGCAGTTCCACCCGGCTCCCCAGGAAATTCGCCCCCAGAAAAAACGCCGCCTGGGAGTAATCCCCCTCTACTGCGCAGCATCCGGCCCGGAAGGATTGCCCCCCCGGCAGCCGGAACTGCCGGTAGCCCTGGTTCTCCGCCTTTACGCCAAAGGCTGTCATGGCATCCAGGGTCATATCTACATACCCCCGGGACTGCAGTCCGTCGGTGATGTGGATCTCCGCCGCCTCCGGCAGCAGGCTCAGCGCCAGCAGCAGCCCGGTAACAAACTGGGAGCTGACCTGTCCGCTGAGGGAATAGCTCCCCCCCGGAAGCCGCCCCTCCACGGTCAGCAGATCTCCCTCCCGGTTCCAGCGGACGCCTTTTTCCCGAAAAATTGCAAAATACGGCTCCAGGGGCCGTTCCATCAGCCGCCCGTGCCCGCGAAAGGAAACCGGCCGTCCCTCTCCCGCCGCCAGTGCCACCGGGATCAGAAAACGCAGGGTGGATCCGGACTCGCCGCAGTCGATTTCCGGCCGCACCGCCCGGGGCCTGCCGCCGGTGACAGAAACGGTCCGGTCCTTAACGGAAAACTCCGCCCCCAGGGCAGCGACGCCGTTGAGCGTCGCCTTGATGTCGTCGGAAAAGGTCACATTGTCCACCCGGCTCTCCCCTTTGGCCAGAGCGGCGCAGAGGAGATACCGGTGGGCCATGCTCTTGGAGGAAGGGACCGCCACCCGGCCGGCCAGCTTCCCCGGCGTCACAATCCGATCCATGCGCCCTCCTTATTCCCCGCAGGCCCAGCGGCAAAACTCCGCCTTGGGCATCCGGTACAGAAACGCTTCCCCCACCCTCCGGCAGAGGACGGCGGTAATGTCCCCGCCGCTTCCCTTTTTGTCATAGGCCAGCACTTGCCGCAGCGCCTCCGGCGGAATCTCCCCAGGCTGCGTGGGCAGCCCGAACCGGGAAAGCAGCGCCTTGACCCGCCGGGCCGTCCCGCCTTCGGTAAAGCCTCGTTCTTCTCCGATTTCCAGGATTCTGGCCATGCCGCAGGCCACGGCCTCCCCATGCATATAGGTCTCGTAATTTCCCAGCTTTTCATAGGCATGACCCAAGGTATGACCCAGATTCAGCAACATCCGGTCGCCGGTGTCCTGTTCATCCCGCTCCACGACGGCCCGCTTGGCGTCGCAGCAGGTATAGACGATTCCTTCCATCTGCTCCATCAGCGCCGCCCGGTCCGGACAGCTCTCCAACAAAGCGAACAGCGCCGGATCCCCCAGTACGCCGTACTTAATCACTTCGGCCAGTCCATCCCGGAAGACCCGGTCCGGCAACGTTTCCAGGGTGTCCGGATCGATGAGAACCGCCCGGGGCTGGTAAAAAGCCCCGGCCAGGTTTTTCCCCTGTTTTAGGTCAACCGCCACCTTGCCCCCCACGGAGGAATCCACCTGGGCCAACAGCGTCGTGGGAATCTGCACAAAGGGGATGCCCCGGAACAGCGTCGCCGCCGCAAACCCGGCCATATCCCCGGTAACCCCGCCTCCCAGCGCAACAATCAGCCCGCCCCGGGTCATGGGAAACGGCTCCGTTTCCAGCATCCGGTCGTAAAGGGAGACCAGCATCTCCATGTTTTTGCTTTTTTCCCCCGCAGGGAAGACCGCCGTTTTGACGGCGTATCCCGCTTCCCGCAGGGAAGCGGCCACCGCGTCCCCGTACAGCGGGGCCACGTTGGAGTCGGTGATGACGCAGACCTGCCCACCGCCGTACACCTTGCGGAGTTCCCCCCCGCAGCGCCGGAGGAGGCCCTTCTCTATGGTAATCTCATACCCGCGCCCCCCCGAAAGGGCTACCGGAAGCTGTCTCATCGTGAACCGTTCCTTTCCCGGACAGATTTTAAAGCGTCTTGCCGTTCAGCTCCACGAAGGGCTTAACGGTCTGAACCAGTTTCTCGAAAGCATCGGGGGTGATGGACTGCTTGCCGTCGCAGAGGGCCTTTTTGGGGTTGTTGTGAACCTCGATGATCAGGCCGTCCGCTCCTACTGCTGCAGCAGCCTTTGCCATAGGCTCCACCATCCAGGCGATACCGCAGGCATGGGAGGGGTCGATGATAATGGGCAGGTGGGACTGCCTTTTGAGCATGGGCACCGCCGACAGGTCCAGGGTGTTGCGGGTGGCGGTCTCAAATGTCCGGATGCCCCGCTCGCAGAGGATGACGTTGGGGTTTCCGCTGGCCATGATGTACTCGGCACTCATCAGCAGCTCCTCCAGGGTATTGGCCAAGCCGCGTTTGAGCAGCACCGGCTTGCCGCAGCCGCCCAACTCCTTAAGCAGCTCAAAATTCTGCATATTCCGCGCCCCAACCTGGATGACATCCACGTTTTCGAACAGCGGCAGATGCGCGGGTGACATGATCTCCGTCACGATGGGAAGGCCGGTTTCCCTCTTGGCCTCCAGCAACAGCCGCAGACCCTCGTCATGAAGCCCCTGGAAGGCGTAGGGGGAGGTGCGGGGCTTAAAGGCGCCGCCCCGGAGGAGATTGGCCCCGCTGGCCTTGACGGCCTTGGCGACGGCAATGATCTGTTCCTCGCTCTCCACGGAACAGGGGCCCGCGATAATCTGGAACTGCCTTCCGCCGATCGTGACGTCGCCGCCCGCCGCAGGGATTTCTATCACGGTGTCCTCCGGATGGAACTTGCGGTTTGCCAGCTTGTAGGGTTCCTGCACCCGCTTGACCGATTCGACAATGTCATTGGCCGCAATGTCATCTTCGTTAAGCCGGGTAGTGTCTCCCACCAGGCCGATAACGTTGGAGTGCTCGCCCTCGATGGTGCTGGCGCGGATGTTTCCGATGGCTTCAATGTCTGCAATCAGCTTTTTAACCTCACCGGTATCGGTTCCTTTTTTCAATACGATAATCATAATAAAATCCCCTTCTCTCAAGCAGTTGTAAATGGAAACGGTTCCGCCCGCCCCGGCACAGCGCTTTACCGGTTGAAACGGCTCCGGATTCATAAAAAAAGCCCGCATCTTCGTTTCCAAAGATGCGGACTGCTTTTCTAAGTCAGAAAATCACAGCGAGCATGAAGTGGTCAACGAAAGATGTGTATGGGAGATCAAGCCGGCGCCATAAAAATAGCTCCAGCCAAAAAAGCCCATAAATCGTTTCGTCTGTTTCCATGCAGCCATGTCTTTCATCCTCTCCTAAGTTTGTTCTTATTTTAACGCAGCCCGTGGGATTTGTCAAGAAGTTCCCGGATATTTTATCGCATAAAAGCGCTAAATCGTCCTTTTCCACAAAAATTTCCGTCTCTGCAGAA
>CAKXAF010000017.1:13330-17063 GCA_934869045.1 uncultured Nitrososphaerota archaeon
TTTCCGAAAAAACGCAATACATCCTGCCACAGCGGCCACGCAGAGGGCGATTACCCACAAATACCCATACCTCCATTGGAATTCCGGCATCTGGATATTCATTCCATACCAGCCGACAATCAGCGTCAGGGGCAGAAAGATGGTGCTGATCACCGTGAAATATTTCATTACCCGGTTGAGCCGGATGTCCTCCTGGGCCTGATAGGATTCCCGGACCTGGGTCACATAGTCCCGCAGATTCAGTACCGTGTGATAGATCCGATCCATCTTGCCCTCCAGGAGCTGAAACGTCCGCCGGTACCGGCCGGACAAAAGCCCGTTCTCGTCCTCCGCTAGTGCGCCCAGCAGGTCGCAGAGCTGCTCATAATACTGCTTGAGCACCATCAGCTGCCGCCGGATCGCGATAATCCGTTCCACATAATTGGTCTTCCGGGAGGTTATCAAATCATTTTCCAGATCCAAAATCCCCTGCTCCAGCTGATCCAGATACAGGCTGTCTCTTCCTGCCAGATGATCCAGATAATCCCGCAGCAACAGCTCCCAGCAGGTCTTTCCCCCGTCTGCCAGCCGGCCCGCCACCGCCTCCTGGATCAGCGCAGGATTCTCACTGAAGAAAAAGAGCTTCTCCTGACTGATGAAAATCACCACCCGGTATAGGATCAGCTCCTTCTGCCAGGTAGAAGGGACATTGAGGATCAGGCAGTCGCCGCCCGGATGGCTTTCGAACTTGGTGTATCGATTCCGCCCGGCCTCCGCGCAGACCCGGCTGTCCAGTCCGTACTGCTCCACGGCTTTCTCCATTTCTGACAAGGAAAAAAGCCCTACCTTCTGCCCCGGGCGGTCTCCTTCGGTCAGGATTCCGTTTTCGATGGTATAAATCATCCCCTGTACACTCCTTCCCGAAGAACCCGGAGCCTCCGGATTAACCTGGATCCCAGCCCCAGCCGTGCCACCGAGGAGACCACGACCACCCCCAGGGCCAGCGCTCCTGCCAGCCCCAGCGTGTGCAGGCCAGTCTCCAAAAAGGCTTCCGTATCGCCATTGATGCAGTGTTCCATGGTGTAATAGATTCCGCCTCCCGGCACCAGCGGCAGCAGCGCCACCAGCAGATAGCAGGTCACCGGCGCCCGATGAACCCGGGCCATGATCTCCGAATAGACCGCCAAGGCCACCGCCGCCAGAAAAAATTGCAGCGTCCCATTCCGGAGGCCCACTGTCAGCAGATAGGTAATCCACCCGACCGTTCCCCCCAGCGGCGCGAAAAAGAGCTGCTTCCCCCGCAGATTGAAAATCACGCAGAAGCCTGCGCAGGCCGCAAATGCATACAGGCCGGGCAGCACAAATTCCCGAAGGACCGTCCAAATATCCATCCTTCCCCTCCTCACACCGGCATCCGCAGCAGCCAGACCGAAACGCCGGTGCCCAGAGCGATGGCCGTGGCGATCAGCAGCGCCTCCGTCAGCTTGAGCATCCCCGCAATAAAATCCCCCGCCATCAGATCCCGCATAAAATTGGTCAGCGCCACCCCCGGCACCAGGTTCATCAGCGTGCCGATAATCACCTTATCGGTATGGACCGGTACTCCCAGCCGGAACGACGTCAACGCCAGCGCCGCCACCAGCGCGGACCCCATCAGATTGGCAAAGAAAAAATTAGCCCTCCACCCTTCCATCAGGCGGAGCAGCGGCTTCAGAGCCGCTCCGCAGAGCGCCGCCAGAACGGCGTCCCGCCACTCCCCGCCGAACAGCAGCGTGAACCCCGCTGAAACCAGCGCAAACGCACCCACCTGCCAGGCAAACCCATATCGTTTCCCGTCTTCGATTTCCCGCAGCCGTGCCGCCACCTCTCCGATGGGCGGCGTCTTTGCGCAAACCTCCCGGCAGAGGGCGTTGAGTTTCTCCACTTTGTCCAGATCTGTCCCGCGCACCAGCACCCGTTTGATCCGGGAATAATTCTGTCCCTGTCCATCCTGAAAGCTGAAAATAATGCAGGAGGAAATGGCAAATACTTCTCCTCCCGCCAGCCCATACGCGCTGCAGAGCCGCTGCATGGATTCCTCCACCCGGTAAATCTCCGCGCCGTTGCGCAGCAAAACATAACCCATCTCTGTAATGGTGTTCAGCACCCGCTCATAATCCATTCTGCCCATCCTCTTTTTGACAACCGCTTTCCAATGTCCGCCGATTTCTATTATACACATTTTTTCAGAAAAGGCTACCACTCTTTATCGATTTTCCAACAGATTTACCGAAAAAATAAGCTCCTTTCCACTTTTTACAGGAAAGGAGCCCGAGATATCAGTCAATTCAATTTTCGCCCGCCACTTAAAAAGGGCGGCAGATTTGGAATGGGAAGCGCCCTTCCCCTCGTTCAGCGGAATGCGAATATTCGCCCGGAAAAGCACCCGAAAAGTGCCGGAAAATCATCCCTGCGCCGCCTCGTGATTTGCGTGATCCTTATTGCGGATCTGTGCGCGCTTGATCTTACCTCCCAAAGTCTTGGGAAGCTCCTCCACAAATTCGATAATGCGGGGATACTTGTAAGGCGCCGTCACCTTCTTCACATGATTCTGCAGTTCCTTTTTCAGATCCTCGCTGGGGACATAGCCCGCCGCCAAAACCACCGTGGCCTTGACTACCTGCCCCCGGATAGGATCCGGCGCAGCCGTAATAGCGCATTCCACCACGGACGAATGCTCCAGCAGCGCGCTCTCTACCTCAAAGGGCCCGATGCGGTAGCCCGAGCACTTGATCACGTCATCATTGCGCCCCACGAACCAGTAATATCCATTGGAATCCCGCCAGGCCACGTCACCGGTGTCGTAGTAGCTTCCGCCCAGATTGGCCCGGGTCAGCTCCTCATCGTGATAATAGCCGGTAAACAGGCCTGTGGGCGGATTGTTGGCCACATCCATGACCACAATGGAGCCTTCCTCGCCGTCCGGACAGGGATTTCCTTCGTGATCGATCAGCTCAATATTATACAGCGGCGATGGCTTCCCGGTGGAGCCGGGCTTGGGGTCGAACCACTGGAAGTTGGCCAGCATCACCGAGGATTCGCTCTGGCCGAAGCCCTCATAGAGCTTCAGACCCGTCAGCTCATACCACCGTTTGAACACCTCGGGGTTCAGCGGCTCGCCGGCGATGCAGCAGTGCTTGACGCAGGAAAGGTCAAATTTGGTCACATCCTCCTGAAGCATGAACCGGAACATGGTCGGTGGCGCGCAGAAGGTAGTGACCCGGTACTTGGTAATCATTTGGAGCAGCTTCAGCGGCACGAATTTATCCATATCATACGCAAAGATCGCCGCGCCGCAAATCCACTGGCCGTAAATTTTCCCCCAGCCGAACTTGGCCCAGCCGGAATCGGAAACGCTCATATGGAGCTTATTTTCCTGGACCTGCTGCCAGTATTTAGCCGTGACGATGTGGCCCAGAGGATAGGAAAAATTATGCTGGACCATTTTGGGCATTCCCGTGGTGCCGGAAGTGAAATACACCAGCATGATATCATCAATTTTGGTGGCCTCGCTGCCGGTAGGACGGGCAAAGGTGTCCGGGAATTTCGAAATCTCCTCCTCAAAGCAGAGCCAACCCTCCCGCTTATCCACCACCAGAATACGGTTTTCCAGGCACGGGGCCTCCGGGGCGGCAGCCTCCACCTGGTCGATGACGAACTGGTCGTTGACGCAGACGATCGCCCTGATGCGGGCAGCATTGGCGCGGTAGACAAT
>CAKXAF010000018.1:0-3137 GCA_934869045.1 uncultured Nitrososphaerota archaeon
CTGCGGCAGCACACGTCCCCAGTTGATCGAGTTGGCGGAGGAGAGGAAAAAGCCCCGGTCCGCCAGCTGCTTCCGCAGCGCCTCATCGGAGAAGAGACGCTTCACCCCGGTCTGGGCGTCGTCAAAATTGCCCTCAATGGCGCAGACCGCCACGTTTTTTCCCTCCTGGGTGGTCATTTGCAGCTTCTGCATATTGCTGACCCCGTGGACCGGATAAAACACCAGCATCTTGGTGCCGGGAACGTCCCGGAACCCTTCCAGCGCCGCCTTACCGGTGTCGCCGGAGGTGGCGACCAGCACCACGATTTCCTTGCCCGGGACTGTCTTTTTGGCGGAGACCGTCAGCAGGTGAGGAAGAAGCTGCAGCGCCATGTCCTTGAACGCGCAGGTGGGGCCATGCCAGAGCTCCAGCAGATAGGTATTCTCCCCCACCTTGGCGATTTCAGAGATGTTTTCACTGTCGAATTTTTCGCCGGTATAAGCCTTGTCCACGCATTCTGCCAGCTCTTCCTCCGAAAAATCCGTCAAAAAGCGGGCGAGGATCGCCTTGGCCTTTTCATTGTAGCTCTTTTCGGTCAGGGCGCCGATCTCCTCCAGAGAGAGCTTGGGCAGCTCCTCCGGCACGAAAAGCCCGCCTTCTGCGGAAATGCCCTGAGAGATGGCCTGCGCCGCCGTCACGCGGCAGGAGTTGTCGCGGGTGCTGTTGTAGTACATAATGGTTCCCCTTTTGCAAGTCAAATGATTTATTTTTGATATTTTTCAGGCAATATGGAGATATCCCGGATCATATCCCCGTTGATCAGCCGGACCTTGTTTTTTTCCTCGACCTTAATCCAGTTTTCCTCCACCGCCACGATTTTCCCTGTGACGCCGAAGGAATCGTTGAACAGGACAATGGCGCAGACCTTACCCATAAATTCCTTGATCAGTTCTGTCGGCATTTTTCGTTCTCTCCCCTGTTTTTTTCTTTGCGTCAAGCTGAGATACCGCCAGTTCGTCTGCAGCAGCAGGACCAACAGCAAAAGGGCGGCAAAAATGATGATCCAGTATGATATGGCAAATCCCTCCCTGCCGGTCCGCGGCGCTTACAGGTTTTCCTCAAAGAACCGCTGCGCGTTGCCGAAGGTGATTTTCTCCACCAGTTCCGGTTCAAAATGCTTTAAGAGATTCTGGTGCCAGTCGGGGACCTTTTCGATCCGGTCCAGCTGGGACGGCATGGCCGCTCCGTCAAAATCACTTCCCACCGCCAGCACGTCCTCGCCTCCCAAGGAAAGGATATGCCGGATATGGCGTCGGATCTCCTGGAAGGAAGCGTCGCTTTCCCCGTTGATAAAAATCGGATAGAAATTGATGCCGATGAGCCCCTTCCGGCGGATGATCTCCTGAATCTGCAGGTCGTCAAGATTCCGCTTGTGGGGACAGATTTCAAAGCAGTTGGAGTGGGTGGCGATAAACGGCCGCTCCGCGGCCTCGCAGAGATCCCAGAAGCCCAAGGTGTTCAAATGGGAAACATCGACGATAATCCGGTTCCGCTCCAGCTCCCTGACGGCCTTTTTCCCAAGATCGGTCAGCCCGATCTCGCTTTGAACGCCGCCTGCCAGCTCGTTTTCCCCGTTCCAGACCAGGGAGAAAATCCGCACCCCCATCCGGGCGAATTCCTCAATCCGCTCCAGTTTCCCGCCCAGGGCGGCGCCGTTCTCCACCGACAAAATGGCGTTGCAGACGCCCTCCCGGAGATGATCCTTGTCATAAGGCACAATGGGGCCGCCGGATTCCAGCGCCCGCTGCAGCACCTCCGCCTGGTTTCTGAAATCATGATAGGCCTTTGCCCCGCGATGCCCATCGCCGATGAAAGCGGCAAATGCCTGGACCCAACAGTCAAAGATCTGGCCCCGCTCCACCGAAATATCAAAATCGTTGGCCATCAGCGGCGTCTTTTCCGCAGCGCACTTGCTCAGCGTGTCACAATGCAGGTCAAAATGTCGCATACCTGTTGCCTCCATTTCATTGCTCCGCCGGAAAGGCGTTCTCCAGGTGCTCCACCGAGAGGACCGCCCCGTCCGCACGGGATAGGGTGACTTCTATCACATCAAACCGGGGCTGCAGCTCCGACGGATGTTCGGAAAGATAACAGAGGGCGGTTTCCGTCAGCTTTTTCCGTTTAGCTGGCCCCACCGCCTCCCGAGGGGCTCCAACGCTGTCCTCCAGCCGGGTCTTGACCTCGCAGAAGACCAGCGTCTCCCCATCGGCGGCGATGAGGTCGATCTCTCCCCAGCGGCTGTGCCAGTCGGCCTCCAGGATTTGGAACCCTTTCTCCGCCAGCCGCTGGGACGCCGCCGCTTCACCGCGCCCGCCGGCATCCAGGTGCGGTTCCCCAGCCTTTTTCGCGTAATATTTTTTCAAAAAGGACATCCGGTGGATGGGCGACGGCCCCAGCCGGTCCAGGCAGGAGTAATGCTCTTTGCTCCCATAGCCCTTGTGCTTCGCAAACAGATAGCCGGGATATTTCCGGTCCATCTCCGCCATATACCGATCCCGGGAGACCTTTGCGATAATGGAGGCCGCCGCCACCGACGCCGACGTCCCATCCCCCTTGACCAAACACCGGGAAGGCACCGGCAGGGACGGATTTTTATTCCCATCCACCAGCGCCATAACCGGCGGAACCGGCAGCGCCTCCACAGCCCGCCGCATAGCCAGCATGGCGGCCTGAAGGATGTTGAGCTTCTCAATCTCTTCCACCGTGGCGATTCCCACCGCCCAGGCCTCCGCCCGGCTGACAATCTCGTCGTAAAGGGCCTCCCGCTTCTTCTCGGAAAGTTTCTTGGAGTCGTTGATGCCGGGGATTTCCTCTCCCAGAGGCAAAATCACCGCCGCAGCATAAACATCCCCGGCCAAAGGTCCCCGTCCCGCCTCGTCCACCCCGCAAAAAGGCGGCAGCGCCAGGGAACGGTCGTATTCGTAAAGGGTCAAACGTCTTCCCCCTTCCGGTCCGGCGGAGCCTCCAGGGAGAGCTTCCCCAGCTTGCCGCCCCGATACTCATCCAGCACCATCGTCGCGGCGCGGAGGGTGTCGGTCTCCCCGCCGCTGATGAGCATTCCGCGCTTCCGGCCCACCAGCTCCAGCAGTTCGTAGTC
>CAKXAF010000018.1:3147-17006 GCA_934869045.1 uncultured Nitrososphaerota archaeon
TCCTGCCGGCCCTCCGTGTCGGCAGAGGTCAGTTTATACCGCTCTTCCAGCAGCTGCGGATACTCCATGTGGAGCCATGCCAGCAGTCGGATGGCCAGCAGTTCCACGTCCACCACCTGGTCCCGGACCGCGCCGGTAAAGGCCAGCCGTTCTCCGACTGCCTGATCCTCAAATTTGGGCCAGAGGACTCCGGGAGTGTCCAGCAGCTCCACATCCCTGGCCACCGTAACCCACTGCTTGCCCACGGTGACGCCGGGACGGTCCTCCACCCGGGTGCGGCGCTGGTTGGCAGCCCGATTGATGAAGGAGGATTTCCCTACGTTGGGGATCCCCACGATCATCATCCGCAGAGGCCGGCCCGCCATCCCGCGCTGTTCCCGCCGCTGGATCTCCTCCGCCAGGACTTCCCGGACCATGGGCAGAAACTTCTCCATTCCCCGGCCGGACTTGGCGTCCACCGCAATGGCGGGAACCCCCTTCGCCTGATACCAGGAAAGCCAGCGAGCCGTGATACGCGGATCCGCTGCGTCGCATTTATTGAGGACGATCAGCCGCTTTTTTTGCCCGATCCACTTGGGGAGCTCCGGATTCCGGGAACTCTGCGGGATTCGCGCGTCGGTGATCTCCACCACCAGATCGACCAGCTTGACGCTGCTTTCGATCATCCGGCGTGTTTTGGCCATGTGGCCGGGAAACCATTGAATCGAGGGTGCCTGTGCCATGCGTTTCTCCTTATTTTCGGGATACCACCGTTCTCAGCGGACTGGCCCGATTTTATTCAGAGGCAGCAGCCGGAAAATGACCCGCCCCAGTATCTCTTCTTCATCAATCAAACCGACGCTTGCAAACCGGCTGTCAGTGGAGTGGTTTCGATTGTCTCCCATTACAAAAATCTTCCCCTCCGGAACCGTCACCGGATACTCGTGGTCGCCCCGCCTGCTGTCGCTGATCGTTTCCGCAATATAGGGCTCAGAAAGGACCTTCCCGTCCACCAGCACCTCACCGTTTTCATTGATATCCACCGTCTGCCCAGCCACGGCGATGATCCGTTTTACCAGCGCCTCGTTGAGTCCCGTATTCTCCGAAAGAATGACGATATCCCCATATTCCGGCGTGTAAAACAGATTGGAGGAGATCAGCCGGTCCCCGTCCTGAAGCGTAGGGACCATGGAGCTGCCGTCTACTGAAACCACCCGAATCAAAAAGTGAAATATGATAAAAACGATGATCCCTGCGAAGAGGATCGCCTTCGCCCACTCCCAAAGCTCTTTTTTCAGATTAAAAGGTTCCTTCCCGCTGTTTTCCGGATTCTCAGTCTCCGATTGGGTCTCTTTCATCTCTTCCATCTCTGTCCTCCTATATTAGTGAACCAAACCAGCGCGTCCAAACGGCAGAAGCCGGAATAAAACGCGGCCGACCACTTCTTTTTCGGCCACGCAGCCGATCTCCGAAAAGCGGCTGTCCGTAGAATGGCCGCGATTATCCCCCATCACGAACAGGAATCCTTCCGGGACCTCCAAGGGATACGTCCCGTTCCCCGGATCCGTGCCTGTGCCCGCAAGATACGGCTCTTCCAGCTTCTCCCCGTTCACAAAAACAGCGCCGTCCAGGATATCCACCGTCTGTCCGCCGGTGGCCACGATCCGCTTGATCAGCCGCTCACCCAGGCCGTTCTTTTCTGACAGCACCACGATATCGCCGGCTTGAGGCGTATAAAACATTCTGGAAATCACCAGCCGGTCCCCTTCCACAATGGTCGGTTCCATGGAGCTTCCCTGCACGCTTACGACACGGATCACGCAGTAAAAAAGGAGGAAGGAAGCGATAGCCACGACACCCAGGCAGCGGATCCACTCCCAAAGCTCCCGCTTCCAAGAACTGCCCTCCGGCTGCAAATCCGGCTCAGGCTGCGGCTCTGGGGCGCTGAGGCGCTGCTCCAACTCTTCCAAAATCCGGTCGATCTCCTCGTCCGAATGCATCCGCCCGGCGGCCGCCTGTTTCTCGTCCACCGAAAACCGCCTCCGTTCTTCCATTAAAAAGCCTCAAATAGCAGAAAAAGGGACGTTACCGTCCCTTTCCGCGCCGCTCTTATTAGAGTTTCTCTTTGATTCTGGCAGCCTTGCCGACTCTGTCGCGCAGATAGTAGAGCTTCGCTCTTCTGACACGACCGTGACGGAGCACTTCGACACTTACAACGTTGGGGGAATGAATCGGGAATACCCGCTCCACACCGCAGCCATAGGAAACGCGGCGAACCGTAAAGGTCTCCGAGATCCCGCCATGCTTCATCGCGATGACCGTACCCTCAAACATCTGGTTTCTTTCCTTGTCGCCTTCACGGATTTTGACCGCGATGCGGACGTAGTCGCCGATCTGAATGGCCGGTTTCTCGGTCTTCATGCTGGACTGGCTGATGATTTGCAATGCGTCCATTTTGATCCTCCTAATATTTCAGACATTCATGCATGCAGGATTTTTCCTGTGCAGAGGACTGCCCGCTTTAATGTTGCGCTGACGCGCAGGTAACATTAATCCCCATCCGAACGCCTTGCAGCGCACCGGCGGAACAATATCTAGTATATTTTAGCACATCTCTCCGAAAAAAGCAAGCATTTTTTCTGCCTAATTTTTTTCCTGAAGGCCGGCGCCTCTATTGATTCCCGCCAGAGACAACCTCTTCCTTATTATAGCCGAAAAAGCTTCCTGCGTCAAGCAGGAACAAAACCCCGGGCGCCGCTCAGCGGTATGCCCGGGGTCTGAAAACCCGTTTAGATTTCGGGAATCTCGATCTCGACCTCGCGGCCAAGCTCGGCGGACTTGAGGATGCCGTCCAGGATGGCCTGGTTGTAGATGATCTGCTCCGAGGGGATAGGAGCTGCTGTGCCGTTCTTCGCCGCATCCAGGAAAGTCCGGATCTTACGGTCGAAAAGATTGGCCTCTTCCTTGATGATCGGGACGACCGTCTCGACCTGCTCGCCAGCCACTTCGTGATAGATGGTCATGGGGCCGCCCACCGAGCCGTTCCAGCAGTCGGTAGAGGGAATCCGCAGGCCGCCCTTGGTGCCCAGAATGATGGTATCGCCGGGGGTGTTGATGTTCATCGCCCAGGCGATGCGGAAATCCAGAATGATGCCGCCCTCCAGCCGGACGAAAGCTGCCGCAAAGTCGTCCACGCCAAATTTCTCCGCATACTCGGGATGGCCAGTCTTCACATAGTTGGAGTAGTTGGGATCGGTGCCGAAGAAAGCGGACTTATAGCCGGAAACGGTCAGCGGCTTGGGATAACCCACTGCGTTGAGAACCATATCCAGGGAGTAGCAGCCGATGTCGCCCAGAGCGCCGATTCCGCCGGTCTCCTTCTCGATAAAGGTGGTGCCGTAGGGGGTGGGGATACCGCGACGGCGACCGCCGCCGGTCTGAATGTAGTAGATTTTGCCCAGTTCGCCGGACTCGACGATTTTCTTGATCATCTTCATATTGGCATCAAAACGGGGCTGGAAACCGATAGAAAGCACCTTTCCGCTGGCCTTTTCCGCTTTGCGGATGGCGGCCGCCTCCTCGACAGTGACGCACATAGGCTTCTCCAGCAGCACATTGAGGCCCTTTTCCAGCGCGTAAATGGCGCAGGGCGCATGCTGGCAGTTGTAGGTGCAGACGCTGACGGCGTCCAGATCAGGCTCGTTGTCGATCATTTCCTTGTGGCTGCTGTAGGTGCGCACACCTTCCACGCCGAATCTCTTGAAGAAGGCT
The DNA here is from genome assembly GCA_934869045.1 of uncultured Nitrososphaerota archaeon. Taxonomy (GTDB): domain Bacteria; phylum Bacillota; class Clostridia; order Oscillospirales; family Ruminococcaceae; genus Merdivicinus. The sequence goes on from CAKXAF010000018.1 coordinate 6,898, forward strand.
TCCGCCTTGCCGGGAACCAGATCCGCGCCTGCAACGATCTCCACGTCGGGCTGCTTCAGGTAGCTGGCGATATGGGCCTCCGCGATCCAGCCGGTGCCGATGATGCCGACCTTTACCTTTTTACTGGCGTCTACCGCCACGCCTTCGCCGGTGTTTTCCATAAAGCGGTTGAGGATGTCGCTCATAGTTTCCACTCTCCTTGTATCGTTTGAAACTGATTTTATGGGAAGCGGCGTCAGACGCCGATCTTCTTCAGATATTCGCGGCTCATCTGCGCACATTCCATAGACGTTTTTCCCATGGAAGGACGATCCTGCTCGACCACAACCCAGCCAGCGCCCGCATCTGCGGCGGCTTCAAGGATGACGGGAAAGTTCTGAAGCCCGTATCCTACCGGCCGGAATTCAAAGACATTCTCCCCGCCGGCCTTTTTATCCACGCCGATAAGTTCATAGAATGGCTTGTCGCTTTTCGCATCCCGGCTGCTCATATAGAAGTCCTTGAGGTGGACCACCGGCGCGCGTCCGGCATATTTCCGAACGAAAGCAGCAGGATTCTCCCCGGCTACGTTGACCCAGCAGGTATCGATTTCCGTCTGAAGCAGATCCGCCGGAATCACCCGGTAAAGCATATCCAGTGCGTATTCGCCGTCCAGTTTGGCAAACTCAAAATCATGGTTGTGGTACAGCATAACCATACCCTTTTCCTTGGCGATACCCGCCAGCATCCGGATGTCCTCCACCGTCTTGCCGAACTGCTCGGTCCCGGGACGGAGCTCCTCGGGCAGATACGGCACCGCCACGTATTTGCATCCCATCTCCGCGTACCCGCTCAGAACCCCCTGCGGATCCGCCAGCATATCCGCCAATGCCACATGGGCGGATACCAAGACCAAGCCAGCCTTTTCCACAGCGGCTTTCACCTCAGCATAGCTATACCCGTACAGCCCGGCCAGCTCCACACCGTCGTAACCCATTTCCTTGATTTTCTGCAGAGTGCCCTCCAGATCCTTTTCGGCAAAATCCCGAACGGAATAGACCTGCAATGCGACTGAAAAATTCATCAAACATTCCTCCTTGTTTTCAAAACCCTAACTATTTTTGGGAATGTAATCGTTTACGTGCCCATTATAACCCATCCAACTGCTAAAGTCAACCAACAAGAGCGCCAGACATTGTGCATTTTTTTTGTGCGAAACATCGACTCCTCTTGCATATCAAACAAAATCCCGGCGGCAGACGGAAACGCTTCCATGCTTCCGTCTGCCGCCGGGGTCTTCTGTTCTGGAAATTTTATTCGGGCATTGCTGTACCGGGGTTGTCAGACGCCGCCGCTCCGCGGCTGTCCAGCGCCACCGCTCCGCGGCTGTCCAGCGCCACCGCTCCGCGGCTGTCGCGGTATTTTTTCGGCGAAACACCGACCATCTTCTTAAATACACGGGTAAAATAGCTCTGATCCTCAAATCCACAGAGGTTTGCGATATCAATGAGACTGACATCCTTGTCCATCAGCAGGATCTTGCTCTTCTCAATCCGAACCCGATTGATATATCCGGAAAGGCTCTCGCCGGTCTCCTCCTTGAAAATGCTGCTCAGATAGGCTTTGCTCAGATAGGCGCTCCGGGCGATCTCGTCCAGAGTCAGTTTTTTGTCGTAGTTGGCCCGGACGTATTCCATGGCCTTGTACACCGCATCGATGTGCTTGATCCGGGAAAAATCGAAGGTATAGTCGATGAACCGGTGCATGATCCCCGTGACCCAGACACTCAGTTCCTCAATGGAGGTAAAATGCTCAATCTTCCGGATGTAGTCGCCGCTGAACCCAAAGATTTCGTTGACGTCAGCCCCGGCGTCGATGGTTGCCCGGGAGATCAGCACCACCAGCTCCAGGACCCGCAGCTTGATCGATTCCAGATCGAACTGGCTGACGAAAAAGATCTCTCCCAGCAGCTCGTTTAAGAGCTGCTGGGACCCTGCCTTATCCCGGCTGCGGATAAGCACCTGCAGCTTCTTCTCCGACTCAATGGGATAGACCTGCTTCTCGCCGTAGGAGGCATACCGCTCCCGGACGTCGTAAATGGAACTGAGAAATTTGTCCTGCTCCCACAAAAAAGCCCCGGCCATGCTGCTGTGGGGCGTTCCGCTGATACAGCAGGTCACCGCCGCCAGCACCTCAGAGAGCCCCGTCACTGCGCTGGGTTCCATAACGGGGAGCCCTAAGATATCCGCCGCCATCTCGTCGCAGGGCAGTTCCGTCAGCGTATCCTGAAGGTTCCCCATGATCACCGGCCCTACGACCAGCCCACCGGCCAGGGCTCCCGTCTCATCGGAGACCGACGCCGCCGCAAACACCAGCCCCAGGGGACAGTAATAGATGTACTTTCCGTTCCAGCGGTAAGCCTCCGAACAGCCGTAGCAGTGAGTGTTGAGCCGCATCCCGTTGTAACTGGTGCACCGGCTGCAAAAGCAGCGGGGAACCCCCTCCTCTCCGTCCACAAAGCTGCGGGAAGCCATGTCAATTACCGCGCAGTCCGCGCCGGAGAGGCCAGAAAAATAGGTGCTGTACTTGAGACAGCGCTTCTTCAAATCCTCCTGCATCAAAACCTTCCTTTTTAAACCAAATTCCGAGCAAGTCCTGTTTTGCACCGAAAAAATCTTGTAAAGGTATTATAGCATAGACCCGCGTTTTTCACAAGTTTGCCGGCCCGTTTCTTTTCATTCCCAAAACGTCATAATATTCATCCGGATACCGGATCCTGCCGTCATCAAAATCTGCCTGTATCCTCCTGACAGCCGTAAAAGGGTCTTCCATGGGAGATAATTCCAACTCTTCCGCCAGCCGTTTCAGGACCGCTTTCTGCTCTTCCGTCTGTGCCGCCAGCTCCTCCTGCAGATGGCTCTCAAACTGTTCCCTGTCCATCCAAACGATCTGCTCCACCGGATTTGCAGAGCCGCAGGCCAGTATCAGCCGCAGAAAGTCATGGAAATCCTTTGCCAGAGGATACACATACCGATCCGCGCAGCTCTCCGGATTTGCTGCGAACACCATCTCACCGTATTCCGGAAGAAAGCAGTACAGAATGCATCCCTCAAAACCGATCGCCCGGGCGTCCACAGGATAACAGAAAGACGGGACCGCTATCTCCCCCTGCTCCAGACCGATCCAGCTGCCTTCTATTTCCAGGCTCTGATATTTTTTCCATAGATGGTTCATCTCAACACTCCCTTACAGGCAAAAGCCGGAAACGCAGCGTTTCCGGCTTTTTTCACAGTTCAAACATCATCGAATCCAGATATTGGTCGCTGAAATAGGGATTGGTAGAAAGCTCCACCGTCTCCATCCGGTCCGCCAGTTCCGCAGATCCCGCCAGCAGGGTCCGGCTCTGGAGAAGCATTTCCGTCCCCATCAAAGCGGCGTTGCCCAGCACCTCAGCCCGCTCCGCCAGTTCCGGCGGGAACAGCCCGATCGCGGCGGCGCTTTCCACGCAGATGTGGCTCCCGAAGCCCCCCGCGATCGTGAACCGTTCCACCTGTCCGGGCTCCAGCCCAGCCTCATGGAGCAGGGTGCGGATTCCTGCACAGATAGCGGCCTTGGCTAGCTGCACAGCCCGGATGTCCTTCTGAGTAAAGACCGTCCGCGTTCCCAGCCGGAAGGCTAGTGTTTCCCCGGCCTCGCAGATCCGGTCCGAAAAGGGATGGTCCTCCTCCAGCAAAAGCCCGGTTTCGTCCACCACCCCGGCCTGGAGCAGCGCGGCCATGGCGTCGATGACTCCAGAACCGCAAAGTCCTTGGTCCGGCATCCCGCCGACAGTTTCCACCCGGAACCCGCCGTCGAAGATCACCCGCCGGACCGCCCCGGACACAGCGGGCATCCCCATATAGATTCCCGCGCCTTCCAAAGCGGGTCCCGCCGCTGTAGAAGCTCCATAGAGCCTTCCTTTGTGAGCCAGTACGATTTCGCCGTTGGTGCCCACATCGATGAGCAGCGCCGTTTCCGGCCGCTCTGCAATGCCGGAGGCCACCACCGCCGTGGTGATGTCGCCGCCCACAAAAGCCGAATTGCAGCGGGTCAGATAACACACAGCCCGGGGCGCGCCCATAAAGGCCAGCTTTGCCTGTTTTCCAAACCGTTCGTCCGCCTCAAAGGGCGCGTGGGAAAGACAGTCCACATCCCGCCTGGTCAAAAGGTACAGCATGGTCGTGTTCCCCGTAAGGAACAGTGCCGAAATCTCCGCTCCGCCTTTTCCGCTTTTCCGGCAGAGCTCCGCCAGCAGCCGTTCGACGCATCCCCGGATGGCCTCTGCCAGCCCGGGACCATCCCCGTCCAAAGCCCGTTCGATCCGGGAGATCACGTCCGCCCCGAAAGCCGCTTGGGGGTTTGATTCGCAAGCGGCGGCAAGTTCCGCTCCGGTTTCCAAATCCACCAAAACCGCCGCGACTGTTGTCGTGCCGATGTCCACCGCCACGCCGCATCCGGAGGCCACCGGTTCCCGGCGGTATGCCCGTCCGACGCCGCTCACCTCAATAGCCGCATCCTTTTTGGCATCTGTCTCCCAGAGCTCCGCGTCCCCGGCCAGCCTGGCCTGACAGGCCAGACGAATCCCCACCGCCAGTTCTGCCTCTGTCAGGAGTTTCCGCTCCTCCGGCCCGGGCTGCGACAGTTCTCCGGCCGCCCGGACCCGGCATTTGCCGCACCGCCCATTTCCAGCGCAGGGAAGATCAGCCGGATGCCCGCCCAGCCGCAAAACCTCCGCCAGCTTTACCCCAGTGGCCGCCTCCAGCATCACGCGGCCGCCGCCGGTGTGCAATGTTACCTTTCCCACTTGCAGACCTCCTCAGCCTTTCATCCCATGGAAGAAACAAGCCCCGAAATAGGTCACCGTGTTGACGCCGTTTATGTACTTCATCCCCGCCAGCTGTGCCAGCTGCGAAACCGCCACGCCATAGGTCTCCAGGGAGGACAGCGCCCGGTCCGGATGACGGCAGGGCTCGTCGTCCCGCTTGGCGCACCGCTCGCAGATCCGGCAGCCTCCTGCGGACAGATGCAGGAAATCCCCCTTCCACAGAGCGGCGGACCGGTCGACGAACCGCCCGGTCATCTCATTGTGCCGGACGGCGGCAGCCGTCATTCCCTCGATGTCAAAGGAATCCTCCAGCGCCGAAACCGACTGATAGACCACTGCATAGTCAAAAGCCCGGGCCTTGCCGATCAACTCGTCGATATCCCCGGCGTCCGGCGGACAGGTCCAGCATTTTCCATAGTTCCCGCAGGTGTTCTGTTCGCATGCCTTACGGAAAGCCCGGTCAAAAACGATCCCGCTGACCGGCACCACCCCAGCCTTAAAAAATCCGCATTCCAAAGCCAGCTCCGCCGCTTTCTGATATTCCGCCATCATCCATTGCCCCTTTTCCGAGAATTTCTCTTTTTCTCTTACTAAAAATCCCGTTCAAACTCTATCACTTTTTTTCATTTCTTTGCAGAACTTTTTAAAAGGCGCCGCCTAAAAACAACGCTCGATCCGTGCAGCCTTTTGAATATATGCCCCGCCGCGACAAACGCATCCGCCGTCTGCTGCAGTGATTCAAATTGACAACCGCCGGGAAACGAATATAATAATATCAGGAGCCTCGAATATCTCCGGATAAATTTTACCACATTCCCACAGAAGCCATGCGTATTTAAAACAATGGATTGGGGTTGTATGGACTATGAAGAACCGTTTGCTGCATTTATTTATGAAACGCTTTTTGAAATATCTGATTCTTCTCTGTTTGCTCACCGCCATGCTGATTCCGCTGATTCAGGTTTCCAAATCCTACATTCGGGACATCGTGGTCCAAAACCTCACCAGAAACCTGCAGGAAAGCACGGACATGCTCGAGCATGACATCAGCAAGGCACAGCAGATGATCAGTATCCTCGCCTCCGAGGAATCGTTTCAGAAGCTGATCAAAGACAGTGGGGAACTGCCTCTCGAGCACTACGTCTATCTTTCGGAGCTGCAAACCAGCCTTGCACAGCTCAGCGTGGTTTTCGACCTTGATACCATGTGCTATCTCGTATTCCGGAATACCCCCATTTTTATTTCAAATCACGGCTGTTCGGACGACTATACGGCACTCATGCCGATTCCCGCCGAATATGCCGGGCAAGGCGCCCAGAAATGGCATGAACTGCTGTTCCAAAGCCCATACAATCATCAGATCCTGCCGTACATGGAATTTCTCAACCCATATTCCTCCAAAAACAGCAGCGGGATTGTCTTTATCATTGATACCGTTCAAAATGCGCAGATCAACTCCAACTGCAAATTGGTCGCCCTGATGGATTGCGGCCAGATCGTTGAAAAGGTCTTAAACAGCGTGCTGGATGAAAACAGCTTTCTCTACATCGCCAATGAAAACGGCCAGATCCTGTATCAGTATCGCTACGCGGACGAAAAAGCGCTTTCCGGGGCGGAGAGCAACGGGAGCACGGTGATCGGCGGCGAGCATTACCAGGTTTTTCAGACAAACAGCGACTTATGGGGCCTGCAGATGGTCTACGGTATGTCGGCTCCCGCCATTGAACAGCGAATTCAGGAGGTCATGCTCGGCTGGTTTTCGCTGTATCTTGGAATCGGGCTGAGTATTATCATTGTCGTTTCCCTGCTGTTTTCGATCAGGGAGACCAACTCGATCCGTTCTCTCATTAACACGGCGGCAAAAACCGCGGATTTCCCATACACCAAGGACGAGTACTCCTTTCTCAACAACGCCTTCCAGACGCTGGGCCAGAGCAATTTGGAAAAACAGGAGCAAATTGACCTCCTCAGCCGCCAGGTCGAAACCGGCATACTGGAAAGCCTGATTATGCGCGGCAGCTATGCGGCCAAAGGGCAGCCCGATTTTCTCCGCTATTTCAACGGGCATTTTGACTTTTTCTGCGTGATCATTTTCCTGTTTAAGGCGGCGGGGCAGCGTCCGAATCCAATGGAGCAGCAGCAGTTTTACGCCGCCACCGAGGAAGTGCTGTGCAGCGAGGGCCTGCAGTCGGATCACTATTTTAACTTTCTTGTACTCAATTCCTCCACCGAACTCGTCTGCGTACTTTCCCTGAATCCCAGCGATTCCGCCAGCCTCAATCCACTGCGCATCCGTCTGCTCCAGGCGATGAAGCGGCTGAACGACCAGCTAGAGCAGGAGGAGTGGGCGGTCACGGTGTGTGCCGGCATCAGCAAGCCGGCCACCGATATCACAAATATCCGTACGGCCTATCTGCAGGCCAAAAACGCCCTCTCTCTCCAGGACCAGGTTCATTCGGGAGAAATCTACCAATATTCCGCCCCGCAGACGGCCGCCCTGAAGAGCACCTTCGAAAGCATCAAGTTCCAATACTGCTACGATTTGCTGATCAGCGGCGATAAAAAAGGCATCGCCGACTTTTTTGACGACCTGGCAAAAGGGCTGCGTCACAGGGCCTATGACGATCAGGAAATCATGCAGCTCTTTTTCACCCTTCGTGAGCCGGTCTACAACGCCTATATTCAGATATTTTCCAGCGAGAACGCCGGGATAACGGACAGCCTTCCTACCCTCCCCGAATATGTCCCCGGCTATACCGTCGAGCAGATTCAAAAGGATTACAGCGCCTTCTGCCTGTTTCTCTGCGACATGGTCGAGAAAAACCGCCGGAATTACAACAATGCCAACTCCAGGAAAATCCTCGACTACATCCAGGAACATTTCGCAGAACCGGAGCTGACGGCCATCCAGATTGCGGAAAAGATTCTGGTGTCTGAGAAATATCTGTACGCCGCCGTCAAAGAGGCATCCGGCAAAACCTTCGGGAAATATGTGGAAAGCCTGCGGATGAAAAAGGCCGAGGCCCTCCTGCTCACAACTGACCTGACCAATATCCAGATTTTCCAGCAGTGCGGGTTCGGCAGCGAAAATACATTTTATCGAAACTTTCTGAAAGTGCATGGCATGCCTCCGGCCGTCTGGAAGGTCAAAATGCAGGCGGAAACCGGCAAAAAGGAACCTTTTGATAGCCCTGCGGAAATTGATAGTCCCCAAAATCCAAAAAATAGCAGTCCGAAAAATGATTGACAGTTGCGAAAAAAAGTGTCCTTTGATACAATGATGACAAATAGCAGGCCGGCTGCTGATTGGATTTGTGAAAATTGCGAAAGGGGCTATCTTTTATGAAGTTAACCAAATGGGGCAAACGCGGTGTACTCTTTCTTCTCTCCGCAATGTTAGTCTGCGGCACTGCCAGCTGCGGCAACGGGCCTTCCAGCAGCGCCAATTCCAGCAGCGCCAATAATAGTACCCCCTCCTCCAGCAGCGGGGAAAGCGGCGCAAAAAAGCTCTCCATTGCAATTGGCCAAAACGTCAACGTGGAGGATTACGAAACCAACGATTTGACGAAGTGGCTGGAAAAGGATCTGAACGTAGACCTGGAATTCATCCTGCTTCCCGCGACCGCTGATGATGCAAACACTAAGGTTTCCCTGTGGGTCAGTTCCAACTCAAAGCTTCCTGACGTGCTGTGCACAGGCCTGACGGATACGGTTGCCCAAGACTATGCTTCCAAGGGCGTGATCGTGGATGTAACCGGCTATTATTCGGATCCGGAAGTCGCCCCCAATATCACTTCCTCCAGATTTGATGGGGAACGTGACATCATCATGAGTTCCATTCGTTTTGCAGACGGAAAATATTACAGCCTGTTCACCTACAACCCCTTCCCCTGGAACGAAGCCGCCTACCGCGCATGGGTCAATCAGGAATGGCTGGATCAGCTTAATATGGAAGCGCCCAAAACCACAGACGAGTTCCGCGCCATGCTGGAAGCTTTCCAGAGCAATGATCTGAACGGAAACGGCAAACAGGACGAGATCGCTATGATGACAGCGAAGAGCGGCTATGGCATGAACCCGACCACCTTCTTGATGAATGCCTTCGTCCAGACCACGCCGGGCGCGGACTATATGATCGTGAAGGACGGCAAACTGTCCCCTGCCTTTACCACCGAGGAGTGGAAGAAGGGGCTGGAATACATCTACGGCCTGGTGCAGGATTCTCTGCTCTCTCCGCTGAGCTTCACGCAGGACAGCACCCAGCTGAAAACCCTCCTTTCCGCTGCGGAGGCCACTATCGGCGTGACCTGCGCAGGAAGCACCAGCATGTTCGGCTCCGACCCCGCCGCCGTCAGCCGGATGGCGCTGCTGGAGCCTCTGACCGGCCCTGACGGAGCCTGCGGCGTTTCATACCAGCCCAGCACCGCCAGCCGCAGCTGGTACATTACAAAAGACGCTGCGGACCCGGCCCTTGCCTTCAGCTGCGGCGACTGGTTCTTCGGCGAAGAGCAGTCCTGGACTGCCCGGTATGGTGCGAAAAACGTCCACTGGACGGACGACGCGGAAATCACCAAGGATTATCTCCCCATGTTTGAGCAGTACGCGCCCGTGAAATATGTCGGCACGATCTTCGGCTCCACCGATATCTGGGGCCAGCCTCAAAACGAACACTGGCAGGGCGGCAACCCCTACTCCACCCCCTTGTCCGAAGCCCTTTACCAGTCTTTCGCCTACAAAGAGGACCCGAATCTCAGCAGCAAAACCAATTACAACACCACCCACTTGGATATCTACTATGACAAAATCCCCACGGAATATGTCACCAAGTTCCTGCACACCGAGGACGAGCTGGATGAGCTGGCCGACTATGCGGATATGATGGACTACGTCACCTCCTCTATGGCGGAATTTATTACCGGAAACCGGTCGCTGAACGATTGGGACGGCTATCTGAAGACGCTGAAAGAAATAGGCCTGGAAAGATATGTTGCCTTGCGGCAGAGTGGCTTTGACCGCGCGAACGCAGAATAATTCGTGAAGGGAGCGGCGTTGTCGCTCCCTTCTTTATCAGAAAGGACGGTTGCTATGAAAAGTCGGTCTGCGATGGCAAAATTCCGCAAAGATTACCTTTCCAGATGGCGGCTATATCTATTTTTGCTGATACCGGTGGTTTATATCATCGTTTTCGCCTACATTCCCATGGTTGGGGCTCAGATCGCGTTCCGGGATTATGACTTCGTCCTGGGGATTTGGGGCAGCCAGTGGG
>CAKXAF010000019.1:0-2983 GCA_934869045.1 uncultured Nitrososphaerota archaeon
GGACCGCTTATTTGTATTTCAGCAGCTGAGCGGCGGCAGACCACGACTGCCGCCGCTCTTTTACTCTGCGATCTGTTGAACGCCGTCCCGGTCAGTCCTGGACCTCCCGCAGGCGCTTGACTGCCGCGGAATCCTGGATAGTACGGACCTTGGCGTCGGCCACATACTTGCCCACCGCCGCGGTGCTCTTCTTCACCGGAGTGATGGTGCCCGCGCCGGCCACACAGCCGCCGGGACAGCCCATGCCCTCCAAAAGGTATCCGTTATACTTACCGGCTTTGGCCATGGCCAGCATTTTGCGGCAGTCGTGAAGGCCCTGGGCGGACTGGATTTTGACTTCCCGGGAGGGATCCATCTTTTTCACCGCATCGGCTACCGCTTGGGCGACACCGCCGCTGACGGCAAAGCCGCGCCCGGCGGCAGTGGCTTCCTCCAGAGGGGCTCCGGCCTCGACTTCGTCAAAATGGACGTCCTTGGCTTCAAACATCCCCATCAGCTCCTCAAAGGTCAGGACGAAGTCCACGTCGGAGCGGATGGAGCGGCGGCTGGCTTCCAGCTTTTTGGCGGAACAGGGGCCGATAAAAGCAACCTTGCAGTTTTTGTGTTCCTTTTTCATCAGCCGGGCAGTGAGAACCATGGGGGTCAAGGCCATGGAAATGTAGGGGGCCAGTTCGGGGAAAAGCTTTTTTGCCATGACCGACCAGGATGGGCAGCAGGAGGTGGCCATGAAAGGCTGCTTTTCCGGAACCTCCCGCATGAAGTCCTTCGCTTCCTCGATGGCGCAGAGGTCGGCGCCGATGGCGACCTCCACCACGTCGTTGAAGCCCAGGAGTTTCATGGCGTTTTTCAGCTTTTCCGGGGTCATCTGGGGGCCGAACTGGCCGACGAAAGCGGGGGCGACGATGGCGATGACCCGGTCGCCCCGTTTGATGGAATGGATGAGCTGGAAGATTTGGCCCTTATCGGAGATGGCGCCGAAGGGGCAGTTGACGATGCACATACCGCAGGAAACGCATTTGTCATAGTCGATCTTCGCGCGGCCCAGCTCGTCAGAGCCGATGGCGTCCATGCCGCAGGCCTTGGCGCAGGGGCGCTCCATCTTGAGGATGGCTCCGTAAGGGCAGACGTCCCTGCACCGCCCGCACTTGACGCACTTGCTCTGATCGATGACGGATTTGCCGTGTACCAGGGAGATCGCCCCCTTGGGGCAGACTTCCTTGCAAGGATGGGCAAGGCAGCCCTGGCACTGGTCGGTGACGTGGAAGCTCTTTTCAGGGCAGACATTGCAGGCAAACTTAATGATGTTCACCAGAGGCGGATCATAATATTTTTCCGCGATAGCGCTCTCCACGATGCCATCGGAGACCAGGGAGTGCTCGTCCGTGGGGCGCAGGGGCAGGCCGATGGCCAGGCGCAGGCGTTCACCGACGATGGCGCGTTCCAGAAAGATACTTTCCCGGTAGGTCGCGGACTCGCCGGGGAGAATTTTATAAGGCAGCTCTTCGATGCGGGAATAATCCCCGCCTTCGTAGGCCAGCCGGGCAACTTCGGTGAAAACCCTGCGGCGGATATCGGTGACAGATGAATAGATTCCTCTCAACGCGGGTACCTCCTGTATAATCGATGAATTGGTTCGTATCTATTGTACCATTTTGCCCCCAGGCGCGGCAATTGATAAATCCCTTAATCTTTGAGCGGCCCGGAGAGAAAAATTGAGGGATTTTTCCGGGAAATCAGGGGCAGAGGCGGTTGCTCGGGAAAATTGCGGTTGCAATTTCCGGGGAGATGTGCTATACTAAAAAAAACCGTTGAGGGAGAAGGAAAACCGTGAACCGGCCTTCCAGCGAACCGGGAAGGGTGTAAGCCCGGCAGGCGCGGCACGGACAGATGGGCTCCCAAGGGCGCGGGGGAAAGGAAACGAGTATCCTGCGACGGCCGGCCGCCGTTATGAGGCCGCGCGGTGATTTGCCGCGGCAGAGAGGGTCGTTTGACCAATCAAGGTGGTACCGCAGGTTTACGCCTGTCCTTGCGTTATGCAGAGGACGGGCGTTTTTTGTTTGCCGCTTTTATCAGAAAGGAACGAATGCCATGCCAACAGAACTGCTGATGGGCAATCAGGCCGTTGCCCTTGGAGCTATCCGCGCCGGGGTGGGCGTTGTGGCCGGATATCCCGGCACCCCCTCCACCGAGACGCTGGAAACCGTCGCTTCCCGCAATCCCGGGGATATTTACGTGGAGTGGTCCACCAACGAGAAAGCTGCTTTGGAAGTGGCCGCCGGAGCCGCCCTCAGCGGCGTGCGGAGCCTGGTCACCATGAAGCAGGTGGGGCTGAACGTCGCCTCTGACCCGCTGATGAGCTTGGCGTACATCGGCGTCAAGGCGGGGATGGTGGTGCTGGCGGCCGACGACCCCGGTCCCATCTCCTCCCAGACCGAGCAGGACACCCGGCAGTTTGCGGAGTTCGCAAATCTTCCGGTGTTCGACCCCTCCTCGCCGGAGGAGGCATACCGGATGATCCAGGACGCCTTTGACTATTCCGAGAAGTATCAGACGCCGGTGCTGTTCCGGCCTACTACACGGATCTGCCATGGCTGCGCTGCCATCGAGCTGGATGGGAAACGCCGGGAAATCCCCGAAGGGGACTTTGTCAAGGATCCCAAGTGGGTGATCTTCCCCCGGCTTTCCTTTCAGAACCACCTGAAGCTGAACGCACGCCAGCCGGTGCTGGCGGAGGATTTTTCCGGCTATGCCGCCAACCGGGTCTGCGGATCCGGGAAAAAGGGGATTGCCGCCGGGGGCGTTAGCTGGGAGTACCTTCAGGAGGCGCTGGGAGAGCTGAACGCGGACTGCCGGCTGCTGAAGGTCGCCACGCCCAACCCCTTTCCGGAGGGGCTGGCCATGGAATTCCTAGACGGTCTGGACGAGGTGCTGGTGGTGGAGGAGCTTTCCCCCGTCATTGAGCGGGCGCTGGTGCAGATCGCCG
>CAKXAF010000019.1:2993-16126 GCA_934869045.1 uncultured Nitrososphaerota archaeon
AAAGAAAGCCGCCGCAGCCTTCCTTGGGAGTCCTCTGGAAGAGACGCCCGCCGCTGCGCCGCCGGAACTTCCGGTCCGGCCGCCGGTGCTCTGCGCCGGATGCCCGCACCGGGCCTCCTTCTACGCCGTGAAGCAGGCGATGAAGGGACAGAAGGCGGTCTTCTGCGGCGACATTGGCTGTTATACATTGGGCAACGCCATGCCCTTGGACATGGTGGACACCTGTCTGTGCATGGGCGCGGGGATTACCATGGCCCAGGGCATCCGCCGGGCGGCGCCGGGCGCCAAAACCTTTGCCTTTGTAGGGGATTCTACCTTTTTCGCGTCCGGGATCACCGGGGTGGTCAACGCCGTCTACAACGAGACAGATATGACGCTGATCGTCCTGGACAATTCCACCACCGCTATGACCGGCCACCAGCCCCACCCCGGCACTGGGAAGACCATGATGGGCGACGTCACCGGGAAAATCAGCATCGCCAGGGTGCTGGAGGCCGTGGGCGTGAAGCACATCGCCCGGGTCAACCCCCTGCACCTGGAGGAAGCCGTCGCCGCCGTCCGGGAGGCCGCTGCGGTCAAAGGCGTGTCTGCCGTGCTGTTCGAGTCACCCTGCATCGCCGTGGTCAAGCCGGACAAGGCGATGCGGGTGGATGCGGAGAAGTGCGTCGGCTGCCGGAGGTGCATCCGGGAGCTGGGCTGCCCCGCGCTGGAACTGGATGGGAAAAAGGTCCGGATCGAGGGGCCTATGTGTACTGGCTGCACCCTTTGCGCTCAGGTATGTCCCACGTCGGCCATCGGCCGGGAAAAGGAGTGATCGCCATGAAAAACTGCATTCTGGCCGGGGTTGGCGGGCAGGGGACGGTGCTGGCCTCCAAGCTCATCGCCCAGACCGCTATGGAAAGCGGGATGTTTGCCCGGACCGCTGAGACCATCGGCATGGCCCAGCGGGGGGGAAGCGTGGTCAGCCACGTCCGCATCGGCGAAACGGCGGAGAGCGTCCACTCGCCGCTGCTGCCCCACGGGTCGGCGGAGCTGCTTATCGGCTTTGAGCCGGCGGAGGCGGTCCGCGCCCTGCCGTATTTGAAAAAGGGCGGCGCGGCCGTGGTCAGTGTCAAGGCGGTGCAGCCGGTGACGGCCACCTTGTCGGGAAAAAGCTACGACGCGGAAGGAATTCTCGCCTATCTGAGGGAAGCCGTTCCGAACCTGGTGGAGGTGGATACCGAGGCCATCTGCGCGGAGTGCGGGTCGGCAAAGGTCGCAAACGTCGCTTTGCTGGGAGCCGCGGCGGCCTGCGGGGCGTTAGGGCTGACAGTGGACGAGGTGGAGGCGGCTCTGGAGCGGCGGCTGCCTGCAAGGTTTTTGGAAATGAATCGGAAGGCGCTTAGGGAAGGTGCAAAAGCATATCAGGGAGGAGAACGGAAATGAAGATGAAGGAAACGGTTTTTACCCGGATTAAGGAGCAGCTGCTGCGGCTGAACGCACTGGAAGGCGGTTTCTATCAGAAAAAATACGCAGGACTGGATATCGGCGGTATTCAGAGCCAGGAGGATTTTCAGAAACTTCCCTTCACCAACAAAGAGGAGCTGCGGGAGGCCTATCCCCTGGGGCTCCAGGCTGTCCCGGACGAGGAGATCGTCCGCATCCATTCTTCCTCCGGCACCACCGGCACCCCGATTATCATCCCCTACACCAAAAAGGATGTGGCTGACTGGGCGCTGATGTTCAAGCGCTGCTACGAGACCGCCGGCATCACCAATCTGGACCGCATCCAGGTCACGCCGGGCTACGGCCTGTGGACGGCGGGCATCGGTTTCCAGACCGGCGCGGAGCTGCTGGGGGCCATGGTGGTTCCCATGGGACCGGGCAACACCGACAAGCAGATCCAGATGATGATGGATATGAAGTCTACCGTTCTCTGCGCTACCTCCTCTTATGCGCTGCTGCTGGCGGAGGAGATCGCCAAGCGCGGGGTGCGGGATCAGATCCACCTGAAAAAAGGCGTTATCGGTTCGGAACGCTGGGGCGAGAAGATGCGCCGGCGCATCGCCGATGAGCTGGGAGTTCAGCTCTACGACATCTACGGGCTGACGGAAATTTATGGGCCTGGCATCGCCATGAGCTGCGACTGCCAGTGCGGGATGCACTATTGGGACGATTATGTCTACTTTGAAATCATCAACCCTCATACCGGCGAGGCTGTCCCAGATGGGGAGGTGGGCGAGCTGGTTATCACGACTCTCCGGAAGGAAGGCGCGCCGCTGATCCGGTACCGCACCCACGACCTGACCCGCTTCATTCCCGGGAAATGCGCCTGCGGGCTTCCTTATCCCCGCATCGACACCCTGATCGGGCGTACCGACGATATGGTCAAGGTCAAGGGCGTCAACATTTATCCCGGCCAGATCGACGACGTACTGAAGGAAGTCCCTGGAGCCAGCTCGGAGTATCAGGTCATGATCGACCACCTTTACGGCAAAGATATTATGACGCTGTTCTTTGAGACCGATCCCGGCGTGGACAAGGAAGCAGTGGGGAAGGCCATGCAGGAGCATTTCAAAGCCCGGGTCGGCCTGACCGTCATTACCAAGCCGGTGGACATCGGGGAACTGCCCCGCAGCGAGAAGAAATCCACCCGCATTTTCGACAACCGGTATTAAAAAAGCGGCGTACAGGATTTTCTGTACGCCGCTTCCGTATGCCGGCAGCAAACCGGCGCAACTGTTTTTACCGCTCTGTTCCAAAAAAGAACAGGGCGATGGTCCCGGGGCCGGAATGGCTGCCAATCACCGGGCCGATATAATTGAGAATAATCGTTTTGATCTTGAATTTCTGCTTGATCTGCTTGGCAACATATTCGGCGTCTTCCAGGGCGTCGCCGTGGCCGATGAAAATAGTCTGGCCGTCGGGTTTGTCGCAGGTCTGGATCATATGCTCCACCAAGGCGTCCAGGGATTTCCGGCGTCCCCGGACCTTGGAGACGGGGATAAGATGGCCTTCATTATCCACGTGCATGACGGGCTTGATGCCCAAGGCGGTGCCGATAATGGCTACGGCAGGGCTGATCCGCCCGCCGCGCTTCAGGTGGTTCAGGTCGTCCACGGTGAACCAGTGGCAGAGGTGGAGGCGATTATCCAGGACCCATTGGGCCAGTTCGTCCAGGGAAAGGCCTTCCTCCCGCTTTTTAGCGGCGGTATAGACCAGCAGGCCCTCGCCCACAGAGGCCGCCAGGGTATCCACACAGACGATTTTGGCGTCCGGGTATTTCTCCATCAGATCCTTGGCGGCGATGGTGGAGCCGCTGTAGGTTCCGCTCAACCCGGAGGAAAAGGCAAGATAGAGGATATCCTTTCCATCCTCCAGGATGGGGGTAAAGGTGTCCAGGAAGGTCTGATAGTTCACCTGGCTGGTCGTGGAGGCCTTTCCGGCGCGCAGCGCATTGTAAAACTCATGAAAGTCGTACTCCCGGCCGTCCGGATAGTTGAGGTAGGTTGTTCCATCCAGCTGGAACTCCATTGGAATCACGGTCAGATTCAGTTCTGCGACAATGCCTGCCGGAAGATCGCAGGTCGAATCGGTTACGATACGGTAATCGCGCATAGGATCATCCTCCAAAAAGAAATTCCTTCCTTCCCGACCGGAAGGCAGGTATTGGTATCGTTAAGAATAGTATACAGGAATCCAGGGGAAAAGGCAAGGAAATCCATAACTTTCGCAGGTAAAGAAAAAAGTTTTTTTGGCGGAAACCTCTATACAAAAATTTCGGGAAAGGGTATAATGTAAAAAATACAACTGCAGCATGCAGAATGGAAAGGGGTATGGTTGATGAAAATCGGGATGGCAACAGCGTCTATCTGCCGTCAGTTTCCGGATGAGCGGGATGAGATCCGCCAATATGCGGAGATCGGCTTCGAGGCGCTGGACTATGCAGGGTATTATCATGACGGAGCGGACAGCGTTTATTTGAAAGAGGGATGGGAGGACTATGCCCGGTCTCTGCGGGAGACGGCGGACGCATGCGGGCTGGTGTTTTCTCAGGTTCATGCGCCGATGCTGGGCGAGCCGGGCGTGGAACCCGCAGAAGAGCGGAAGATGGAGGTTACCCGGCGCTGCTTTCGGCTCTGCGAGATCCTGGGCGCGCCTTACCTGGTGATCCATCCGAGGCTTTTCCGTGACGCGGCGGGCGGCCGCAACGCGGAAAAGTATCTCATCTACAATGTGGACTATTACCGGCAGTTTATTCCGCTGGCCGAAAAGCATGGGGTTGTGATCGGGCTGGAAAACATGTTCGGATGGGATGCGGAGACCAATATGCCGTGCCCGACCACCTTTTCCACCATGGAGGAGATCCTGGAGTGTCTGCGCCGGCTGGACAGCGACCGGTTTACCGTCTGTCTGGACACTGGACATGTCAACCTCCTGGGGGAAACGCCGGCCGCTGCGGCAAGAAAGCTGGGAAGCAGGCTGAAGCTCCTGCACGTCCACGACAATCATGGCCGCTATGATGAGCACATGGCCTGCGGATACGGGACCATCGACTGGGAAGCCTTTCTGGCGGCTCTGCGGGAGATCGGGTACCGCGGCGTTTTCTCGGCGGAGGCCGGAGGAATGGCGGTCAACTGCCCCCCGGAAGCCGGTTATACCGCAATGAAACTGACCTATGAGATATCCCATGCGCTGCTGAAGCAGCATCACATGCTCTAATGGCGTGCAAAAACCGTCGGACGGAAACGGTCTGGGTTTCCGTCCGACGGTTTTTCGTTGGGTCAGCACCCCAGGACTTTTGCCCATTCCGGCTCTCGGAAGCCGGGGAGCACAGTTGTTTCCGTGATTAGGATGGGCCGCTTGACCAGCATACCGTCGCTGGCCAGAAGGGTGAGCTGCTCCTCGTCGCTCATGGAAGAAAGGCGGTTTTTGAGATCCAGTTCCTTGTATTTGAGGCCGCTGGTGTTGAAGAAGCGCTTCAGCGGCAGTCCGCTTTTCCGGAGCCACTCCGCAAGCTCGGCGGCGGTGGGATTTTCTTCTTTGATATCCCGCAGGGTGTAGGACAGGCCGTGGGCGTCCAGCCAATCCTGGGCCTTGCGGCAGGTAGAGCATTTTGGGTAACAGATAAACAGCATAAAAATCCTCCTTCGACAGCGGCGGGGGTTCCGCCTTTCCGTAACTTATTCCCGATAATCGGACCGACCCCTCTGTATCCGAGCGGCTGGGTTTATTGACAGGATACCCGTTTTTTTCGAAAAAGTCAAGCCTCCTCCGCTTGCGGAGCAGAGAAACCTGTGCTAAAATAAAAGGCAGGCCCTGGACGGGCGTTTTGTTTCGGAAAGGATGTGGCGGATTTGGCGCAGTTGCAGACCCGATACCAGATTTTGGAGGCGCTCCGGCAAGGAGACGGCGGAACCGTATCCGGCGGAGAGCTGGCGGAAGTCATGGGGATCTCCAGGACGGCAGTATGGAAAGCGGTATCCTCCCTGCAAGGGGAGGGATACCGGATCGAATCGGTTTCCAACAAAGGCTACCGGCTGCTGGAAAGCGAAGTCTACTCCGGCTATGAGATCCAGCGGCGGTTGGACACCCGCATCGTGGGGCGGCCGTTGGTTTTCCTGGAGGAGACCGGATCTACCAATGATTACGCCAAGGAGCTGGCTGCACGGGGCGGTTCCAACGGGACGGCGGTGGTCGCCCGGCGGCAGACCGCTGGAAAAGGGCGGCTGGGACGTTCCTTTGATTCCCCAGCAGAAAAGGGCGTCTATTTTACCCTCCTCCTGCGGCCGGAAATTCGGATTGAGGCGCTGAACCGGATCACGCTGCTGGCCGCAGTGGCCATTGCCGACACGGTGGAGGAGCTGGCAGGGGTCCGGCCGGGCATCAAGTGGATCAATGACCTTTATCTGAATGGGCGGAAGCTCTGCGGCATCCTCACCGAATGCTCCGTGGAAGGGGAAACGGGACGGGTTTCTTATGCGGCGGTGGGGATCGGGCTGAATCTCCATCAGCGGGAAGAGGACTTTCCGCCGGAGCTGCGGGAGAAGGCCGGGTCGGTAGAAATGCTCACGGGAAGGCACGTCCCGGCTGCCGATTATGCCGCGGCGGCGTTCCGGAATTTTGAGCGGTACTTTTTTGACGGGAATTTTCCGGAGAACCAGGAGGAGATTCTCCACCGCTACCGGGAGGATCTCTTTTTCCTCGGAAAGGAAGTCGAGGTGCGGGAAATGACGGGGAGCTACCGGGCTACGGCTCTGGACGTCGACGGGGACGGAAGGCTTCTGGTCCGGGACGGCAGCGGGCAGCTTCGGTCGCTGAACAGCGGGGAAATCAGCATTCGTTTTTGAAATGCAGAAAAAGAGAACTTTTTCGTATTTTGTGACTGACATGTGACCGGGATGCGCTATAATGGATACAAGTGATGGGGAAAGGAGAGATCCCATGACGGATAAACAGGCGCGTGTGACCAGTGTGTCCACCAAAACCCTCGTTCGGATCTTCTCGTATGAGGATCAGGTGCTGACCGGTTCTGTGAGCAATGAATTCTACGGGCGCACGATGTATTTCCGAGACGTCGTGCAGATGGCGGCCATTCTGGAAAGCCTGTTCGACAGCCTTTCGTTTCCCCAGTCTTCGATGGCGTACCGCAGTTTTCGGACGCCGGCGAAGCGCCGGCCTATGCGGCAGGCCAATTTTATGAAAGCAGGTGGCGTCGTGCAGACAGCGGCAAATGAACCAATGGCCAACAAGGAACGGGAAAAAGCTTCTTTTGTCGTGCATGTCCAGTTTCGTCAGAACGCAACCTGGCAGGGAACGATCACTTGGGTGAATAAGGGCGTCACACAGCATTTCCGCAGTGTGTTGGAAATGATCCGGCTGATGACGGAGGCCGTAGAGGCTACCGGTGAAACTCCGGAAATCAACTGGGTGCAGGAGACGGAATAATCCGTCCACGGCTTTATGGAAACAATAAAAACAGCCTGACGGGAAAAACCGGCAGGCTGTTTTTTTATTGCTGTTCCGGATCCGGACGGGGATAGGTCAGAGAGATGCGGAAAAGGCTGCCCTTTCCCGGTTCGCTGTCCAGCTGAATGGTGCCGTTATAGAGGTTGACCAGGTGCTTGACGATAGCTAGGCCAAGGCCAGTGCCGCCGATGTTCCGGCTGCGGCCCTTGTCCACCCGGAAAAAGCGCTCGAATACGCGGCTTTTCATTTCCGGCGGGATCCCGATGCCGGTATCCTTGACGCTCAAGTAGAGGTGACGGTCATCCGTTTCGATCCGGACCCAGACAGAACCCCCTTCGACGTTGTACTTTACAGCGTTCTGCATCAGATTGGAGAGCAGGTTGTGCAGGTGGCTGTAGGGTAAGGGAATACTGAAATCACCGCCGGAGAGGTTCATATGAATGTTTTTCTCCTGCATCACAGGGAGCAGGGAATCCTGAATTTCCTCGGCGATCTCCAGGACGTTGACCGGGGAGGAGACAGTGGCTTCCCCCTCATTTTCCAGCTTGGAGATAAACAGGAGATCATTGATGATCCGGGACATCCGGGTCGCTTCTCGATGAATGATGCGGATGCTGTCCCTGGTCTGCTCCGGATCGGTAATGAGACCGCCTTCCAGCATTTCGGAAAAGCCCATGATGGAGGTGATGGGGGTCCGCAGTTCGTGGGAGGCGTTTGAGAAGAAATCCTGGCGCTGCCGAAGGGCGCTGCGCTCCGAGGTGACGTCGAAGAGGACGATCATGACGCCGCCCTTGCTGCGGTAACCCTCGCTGCGGACCTGACGGGACTGGAGGGCATAGACGCTTCCGTCAGGCGTCGTGATGTCATAGGAGGTGACCTTGTTGGTGCGGATGGCCTTGTCCACGGCGCTGAGCAACTCCGTATCGCTGGTGGCGGAGGTGAGAAACTGATGGTCGATGTCTCCGTGGAGGCCCAAAACATGCTGGGCAATGCGGTTGTAACAGAGAATCCGCTTTTCGAAATCCACCATCAAAAAGCCTTCGTTCATGGTGGAGAGAATGAAATCGAACTGTTCCTCCTCCGCTTGGAGGCGGTAGCGGCAGAGGATGATCTTATTGCAGAGACGGCGGATTTTCTGGCAGAGGTCAGAAAGCTCCACGGAGCGGTTATCCCGGAGGGGGTAGAAGGCAAACCGCTCCTGCTGTTCGTCCAGCAGAGAGTTGAGGTGCAGGATGTTCTTTTTCAGCTCCTCTCCATTGTCCCGGGGGAGAAAATGGCTCAACAGCAGACAGAGGAGGATCAGAATCGCAGCTCCCAGGGAAAACCACAGGCCGAAATGAAAGATATCCCAATTTTTACGGGTATAAAGCACCACGCCGCAGATCGTCATCCCGCAGGACAGCAGCGCAATCAGCAGATAGCGGAAAAAGAAATTGGCTTTGAGCTTCACGGCGGCCCTCCTTTTTGGTACCACAGCGGGAGAAAGCTCCCGGAGAAACCGAAAGCTGCCCAACGGCAGCTTATCCACAGTTAAAACGATATCCCACCCCGCGAACGGTGCGGATGTAGCGGGGATTGTCCGCGTCATCGCCCAGCTTCTGGCGGAGGGTGCGGACGTGCATGTCCAGCGTGCGGGTCTCGCCCTCAAAATCGATGCCCCAGACCAGATTCAGGAGTTCGGAGCGGGTCATGACCCGGTCGGAATTTTCCATCAGGAGCTTTAAGAGCTCAAATTCCTTAAAGGTCAGCTCCAGAGGCTTTCCATCGCGGGTGACGTCCCGGGTATCGCAGTTCAGGGAGAGATCCTGACCGGTGAGCAGACTGTTTTTGCGGTTTTTGGCGGTGCGGCGGAGCAGAGCCTGAACGCGGGCCTTCAGCTCCAGAATGCCGAAGGGCTTGGTGAGATAGTCATCGGCGCCAGCGTCCAGGCCGGCAACCTTGTCCAGCTCGGAGTTTTTGGCGGTGAGCATCATAATGGGGAGCGCTTCATAGGCGGGGTTCTGGCGGATCTGCTTGACGGCTTGGATACCGTCGATGTCCGGAAGCATGATGTCAAAAAGCATCAGATCCGGGGTTCCCTTTTCCAGGGCGGCGATGCCTTCCGTGGCTGTTTCAAAGGCGGATACCTGGTAGCCGAAAGCCTGCAGGGCAGTCGCCACCAGCTGGCGGATGTTTTCGTCATCCTCAATTACATAAATTCGCGACAATTTCTTTCACTCCATTATCAGGCCGCAGGGCGGCACACCAGGTGGGATGTTTCTAAAATTCAGTATACCACGTTCGACGGAATTTGTAAATGAAATCATCCAAACCGGCCGCCGATGTAATCGGCTGTGCGCGTGTCGGTGGGATTGTTGAAAATTTGGGCAGTATCGCCGTATTCCACCATTTCGCCCACCAGGAAAAACGCGGTGTAATCGGAGACGCGGGCGGCCTGCTGCATGTTGTGGGTGACGATGGCCACCGTGTAGCGGCGCTTCAGATCCAGAATCAGTTCCTCGATTTTCTGGGTGGAAATGGGGTCCAGAGCGGCGGTGGGTTCATCCATCAGGAGAACATCGGGCTCTACGGCCAGAGCGCGGGCGATGCAGAGGCGCTGCTGCTGGCCGCCGGAGAGGGAAAGGGCAGACTTTTTCAGACGATCCTTCACCTCGTCAAAAAGCGCGGCACCCTGAAGGCTGGATTCGACGATAGCGTCCAATTCCTGCTTTTTGCGGACGCCATGGAGGCGAGGACCGTACGCAATGTTGTCATAGATGCTCATGGGGAAGGGATTGGGCCGCTGGAAAACCATGCCGACCTTCTTCCGCAGGGCGGTAACCTCGACCTTGGGGCCGTAGATATCCTCGCCGTCCAGGAGAATGGTTCCCTCGACACGGGTACCCTCGATGAGGTCGTTCATCCGGTTAAGGGTGCGGAGAAAGGTGGATTTTCCGCAGCCGGAAGGGCCGATAAAGGCAGTGACGCGGTGCTCCCGGATAGGGAGGTTGACGTCTTTCAGGGCTTTGGTGCTGCCGTAGTAGAAATTCAGGTGGGTGGCGGTGATTTTATCCATGAAAGAAAATCCTTTCTGAAACGACGCTTCAGCGGTCCTCCGCTTTTTCACGGCCGCCGATGAGACGGGTAGCCAGATTAATGGCCAGGACGATGAGAACCAGGATGGCGGCGATAGCGAAGCTTACTTCGTTGCGTCCCTGGTCGGCATACTGGTAAAGCTGGACCGCAAAGGTCGCGCCGGAGGTCTTCATGTGGGTGAAGAGGTTCACCGGCAGGTTAGTGGCAATACCGGCGGTGAAAATCAGGGCGGCGGATTCGCCGACGATGCGCCCGATGCTCAGGATCAACGAGGTGATGACGCCGTTTTTGCAGCAGGGCAGCAGAATGGTGCGGATCATATGCCACTTGGAAGCGCCCAGCCCGGCTGCGCCTTCCCGATAGCCGGTGGGGACCGTGCGGAGGGCCTCCTGGGTGGTGCGGATGATGGTGGGAAGCACCATGATGGAGAGGGTCAGACAGCCGGAGAGGATAGAATAGCCCAGACCCAGGTAATTGTTGAACAGCATCATGCCGAAAAGGCCGTAGATGATGGAGGGGATGCCGGACAGAGCCTCGGTGGTGAATTCGATGATCCGGGTCAGCCGGCCCCGCCGGGCGTATTCGTTGAGGTAAATAGCCCCGCCGACACCCAGAGGGGCGGCGATGAGCAGGGTCAGGACGATGATATAGAGGGTATTGACGATATTGGGCAGGATGCCGTAGGTACCGTTGAGCGCGCTGGGTTTGGTAGAAAGGAATTCCCAACTGACCTGAGGCAGGCCCTTGATCAGGATGTAGCCGAGGAGCCCGATGACGATAAAGAGGGTGATGGTCCCGGCCAGGATGGACAGGCCCTGCATCAGCAGATCAAAGGGGCGCACACGGCTGCGTGTCAGGGAGTCCGGCTGTTTTTGTATGAGAACTTCCGAGCGGGCGGCGGTATTGACGGTCATAGAGATTCCATTCCTTTCTGCGCTGGCGGTCAGCGGGCTTTGGCACCCTTTTTCAGGATGCTGTTCAAAATCAGGTTGATGATGAAGATGAAGACAAAGAGAACCAGGCCAATACTGAACAGCGACTGGCGGTGGAGCCCGGCGGCGTAGCTCATCTCAGAGACGATGCCGGTGGTGAGAAACCGGACGCTTTTGAACAGGTTGGGCATATTGGGAACGTTGCCGGAAACCATAATGATTGCCATGGTTTCGCCGATGGCGCGGCCCACGCCCAGGACGATGCCGGTGATGATGCCGGATTTGGCGGCGCGGATATTCATCTTGAAGATGCTGGTCACCGGCGTCGCGCCCAGAGCCAGGGAGCCGTCGTAATACTCCTGGGGGACGGCCCGGAGTGAGGTGGTGGTCACGCTGACGATTGTGGGCAGGATCATCACAGCCAGCACCAGCATGGAGGTCAGCAGCGTCGCGCCGGAAGGAATGTCAAAGGTGTTGGCAATAAAAGGAGAGAGGACGATCATCCCAACCAGGCCGAAGATGACCGACGGGATGCCCGCCAGCAGCTCCACGGCGGAGACCAGCACCTTCTCCAGCTTTTTGGGAGCCAGGTAGCAGATGAACACCGCAGTGAAGAGCCCCAGGGGAACGCCGATGAGGATGGCTCCGATGGTGCCGACGATAGAGGTGAGGATCATCGGCAGGATGCCAAAAAGAGGATCCGAAGCGGTGGGCGCCCATTCGGTCCCAAAGAGGAAGTCCCACAGGCCGATTTCCCGGATGGCGGGGACGCCGGAAATGAGCATGTAGATGGTGATCGCCACGACGCAGAGCACGGAGGCGATGCCGCAGACGAAAAAAAGAAGGTTCATAACGAGTTCAACCGCATTCTTTGCGGCCCGGGCCCGGGAGAGGCCGGTATCCGGAACAGCCGGTTTGGAGTCGGTCATCCGAAACAATCCTTTCTGTTTGCAGGAAACGGACGAAATCTATGGCAAAACTTTACATTGCCCTTAGAAAAAATCCGGAGCGGGGGAATCCCGCCCCGGCAGCATATCTGCTGAATCTTTTATCGGAGTGAGGAGGAGAGAGCTTACTTGATGGAGACCAGGCCAACCTTTACGCAGACATCCTGTCCTTCATCGCTGAGGACATAATCCAGAAACGTTTGGGCGGCATCGCTGAGGGCGGCGCCTTCCTTGGTAACCATAACGAAGGGGCGCTGGAGGGTGTAGGAACCGTCCTTGATGGTTTCGGTGGAGATGGCCACGCCGCCGACCTTCAGGGTCTTGACGGTGTCGTCAACGGAGTCGAAGGAGACATAACCGATGGCGCCGGGGGTTGTGGCAACGGTGGTCTTGGCCGCACCGGTGGAGGTCTGCATGGAGGCATATTTGGCGTTTTCGCCGACACCGGTGACGGATTCGAAGGCATCCCGGGTTCCGGAGCCATCCTCACGGCCGACCACATAGATTTCCAGGTCGTCGCCGCCGACTTCGCTCCAGTTGGTGATCTCGCCGGTGTAGATCTTGGCGATCTGCTCCATGGTCAGGTCTTCCACGGGATTTGCCAGGTTGACGACAACGCCGATACCATCCAGGGCAACCTTATGGGCAGTCAGGCCCGTTTCAGTGTCTTTCAGTTCGCGGCTGACGTTGCCGATGTCAGAAACACCTTCCTGGGCGTTTTTCACACCGGTCGAGGAACCGCCCAACTGGATGTCGATGGCGACGTCGGGATATTTGACGTTGAAGCTTTCCGCCAGCGCCTTGGCCATCTTTTCCATGGAAGTGGAGCCGGACATGGAGACTGTGCCGGTAATCTTTTCCTCTGTGTCAGCTTCTAAGGAGACTGGAGCGGAGGAAGGTTCCGCGCTGGATGCGCTGGAGCTGGGGGTCGAGGAGCCTTCCGGGGTGGAAGAGGCGGCATTGTCTCCGCAGCTGGAGAGAACGAGTGCGGCCATCAGGGCCGCTGCAATTATAGAAGTCAGTTTTCTCATTTTCAATTCTTCCTTTCTGCTTTTTACAAGTATATTGTACGGCGTTTCTTGTAATTTCAAAAGCAATCTGCGGTATAGCTTCTGTAAAACAAGGGTAAAAAGGCGGAGCATCCATGTAAAATGCCCCGCCTCCGGATAGGTCCGAAGACGGGGCGCGGAAAAGTCTCTGTTAGATTTGGGAGGTCTTTACGGAATCGAAC
>CAKXAF010000020.1:0-10579 GCA_934869045.1 uncultured Nitrososphaerota archaeon
CATTACAGGAGTCGGATGCCGCTCAAATGACATTTTGTTCCACAAAGCAAAAGGATATACGCCTATTAAAAGGATAGCACGCTGCGCCATAACTGTCAACCAATTCCCTGGAAAGATCAGGAAATTTTAACGGCACAGGGCGATCAGGTCGTGAACATCGGCGGTAGCCAGACATTCCACCGTATCCGAAGCCCCGTAATAAATTTTGACCTCCCCGCTGTCCTCCAGCAGCATTCCGCCGGGGAAGATCACATTGGTGCGGAAGCCGTCGTCCGCTTCCCAGGAGGTTTCCGGGGCCAGCAGAGGTTCTCTGGACATTCCGATGATCTTCGAGGGGTCCTCCATATCCAGCAGCATGATCCCGGCGTGGTAGCACTTGGTCCACTTGTCCTCCCAGCCGTTTTTCCCCCGCCCAGCATCGTCCCGGTGAACGGCGTGAAACAACGTCAGCCAGCCGGCCTCCGTCTTGATGGGCGGCGCCCCGGGGCCGATCTTGTCGTTGGCAAAGGGAACGTCCTCGACTCCCAGCACCAATTTGTGATCCCCCCAGTACCGCAGATCCGGCGACCGGGAGAGCCATAAGTCAAACCGGTCCTTTCCGCGGGAGTACACCGGCATGGGACGATCCAGACGGACGTAAGTCCCCCCGATTTTCTCCGGGAACAGCACCATGTTCCGATTATCCGGTTCGGAGAGGGAGAGCACCTGGATCTTCTCAAAGTCATCGGTAACGGCAATGCCCCCGCGAAGCCCGTGGCGGGTGTCCACCGCAAAACAGAGATAGCACCTCCCCTCCATTACGGTCAGCCGGGGATCATAAACGCGGGTGACATCCGGATCTCCCAAGGACTCCGGGCTGAGAAACGGCGTATCCCGAACTGCCCAGTTCTTCCCGTCATCGCTAAACGCCACCCCGACAACGCACCCCCGGAATCCGCCCCGCGGAATATGATCAAAATCGTTGCGGAAAACCATCACATACTTTCCCTGGAACTTTGCGACGCCGGCGTTGAAGATGCAATCGGCGGCATAGGGGATATCCTTGGCGGAGAGGACCGGTTCACCGCCATTATACCGGTGAACGGCCGGGCTGGAAATCATCTCTGGATGCATTTTGGGCATAATGAATCCTTCCTTGCAAATCAAGATTCGGGAATCTTCCCGTTTTTCCTCATTCTAACAGATTTTTTTCCGTCCTGCAACTGCCCGGCGCATATCCCACAAGATTCCACAACATTTCGCAAGGATTTGCAATCTCTTTTCTCCTTTTCTTTTTCTCCAAAATATGCTATACTGAAAAAAGCCGATTACGAAAGGAGCTGTCTCCCGTGCCGTCCTTTACCAGAAAGGCCATTATCGAATCCTTCCTGAAGCTGCTCAATCAACGCCCCCTGAATCAGATCACCGTAAAAGATATCGTCGAGGACTGCGGCATCAACCGCAATTCCTTCTATTACCACTTTGAAGACCTCCCCTCCCTGGTTGAAACCGTCATCCGGGAGGAGGCGGACAAAATTATCGCCGGGCACGCTGCTGCGGCCTCTCTGGAAGAATGTCTGGATATTGCACTGGACTTTGCCCTGAAAAATAAAAGGGCCGTGCTGCACATCCACAACTCCTCCAGCCACAGCTCCTATGAGCGCTATCTGAACCGAGTCTGTACCTATGCTGTAGAGGAATATATTGATACCGTCCTGCCGGATATCCCAGTCCGTGAAACGGACAAAGCGCTACTGGTCCACTATTACAAGTGCGAATTCGTGGGCCAGATCCTGGATTGGCTTAACAATGGGATGCAGTACGACATCCGCGCGCAGTTTCACCGTCTCTGCGAGCTGTTTGACGGCGCCGCTCAGACGGCTTTCCTGCGCTCCGCCGGACTGGAGGCTTCCGGGCTTTCAGACAGATGAACTGCTCTGCATAAAAACTAGATAAAACTGTTCCCGTGCCTGATTTTCCGGCACGGGCTTTTTGCTGTCTATTCCCTTTTTATCCGCCCGGGTTTATAATAACAGTCACAAAGAAACAGAAAGGAAGCGACTGTATGCACTCTGCAAAACAAGTCCGCTCCGTCCGGTCTATCCAAACAGCCAAAACCGGATACCTGATCGTGTCGGCTGCCCTATGCGTCCTTGGAGTCCTGCTGATGGTATTTCCGGGAATTTCTGCCAGGGCTCTGTGCTACATTCTGGGAGGGATTCTCACTGTGTACGGGATCATCAAAATGGTCGGGTACTTCTCCCGGGACCTGTACCGGCTGGCTTTCCAGTATGACTTGGCCTCCGGCTCCCTCATCACAGCGCTGGGCGTGATCATGCTGCTGGTCCCGGACGGCGTCATCTCCGTGACCCACACCGTAATCGGCATCCTCATCCTGGCCGACGGGCTCTTCAAAATCCAGATTGCCATTGACGCCCGGCGCTTCGGCGTGGGCAAATGGTGGCTCATCACCATCTTCGCCATCCTGACAGGAATCGCCGGCCTACTGCTGATTCTCCATCCCTTCGCGGGGGCGGAGGCCGCCGTCATTCTGCTGGGCGCCGCGCTGCTGGCAGAGGGGATTCTCAGCTTCAGTGTCGCCCTGTGCGCGGTAAAGATCATCCGCCACCAGCAGCCGGATGTCATCGAAATCTCCTACACCGAAAACGGGGAGGACCACTGACCATGAAATTCGGAAAATTCGTCACCAAATTCCGCATCCCTATCCTGGTTGCCGCAATCCTGCTTCTGATCCCTTCTTTGATCGGAATGCAGAGTACCCGCATCAATTACGACATGCTCAACTACCTTCCGGAGGATATGGACACCGTAGTCGGGCAGAACGAGCTGCTGGACGACTTCGGGAAGGGCGCTTTCTCTTTTGTCATCGCAGAGAATATGCCTCCCAAGGACGTGGCCGCTCTGAAAGCGCAGATCGAGCAGGTTGAACATGTCGAAACCGTCCTCTGGTACGACAGCTTCGCCGATCTTTCGGTTCCCATGGAACTGCTGCCGGATTCACTGTACAACGCCTTTAACAGCGGAGACGCCACCATGATGGCGGTATTTTTCGACACCTCCACCTCTTCCGACGACACCATGGACGCTATCCGCTCCATCCGTGCCCTGGCCGGGAAGCAGTGCTTTGTCTCCGGTATGTCCGCCCTGGTCACCGACCTGAAGGACCTCTGCGAAAAAGAGGAGCCGGTCTATGTGGCGCTGGCCGTTGCTCTGGCCTGCGCGGCAATGATGCTCTTTCTGGACAGCTGGCTGGTGCCCTTTGTGTTCCTGGCCAGCATCGGTATGTCTATCCTGTTGAATCTGGGCACCAACTATTTTCTCGGGGAGATCTCCTACATCACCAAAGCGCTCTCCGCTGTGCTGCAGCTGGCTGTCACCATGGATTACTCCATATTCCTCTGGCACAGCTACAACGAACAGCGGGAACGGACAGAGGACCAGCAGCAAGCCATGGCCGCAGCCATCCAGCAGACACTGACCTCCGTCATCGGCAGCTCTGTCACTACCATCGCCGGTTTTATCGCCCTGTGCTTCATGTCCTTTACCCTGGGGCGCGACCTTGGCATTGTCATGGCGAAAGGCGTTCTGTTGGGCGTCATCGGCTGTGTCACCACCCTGCCCGCCATGATCCTGCTGTTGGATAAGCCGCTGCAGAAGACCCGCCACCGCTCGCTGATCCCCAGCATGGACAAATTCGCCAAAGGTATCACGAAAGTTTTTCCCGTCTTCCTCGCCCTCTTTGTGGCGTTGGCCGTTCCCTTCTACTACGGCTACAGCAAGACCAATGACGAGGTTTACTACGACATGGGCCAGTGTCTCCCGGAGGACATGGAGTATGTCATCGCCAACTCCAAGCTCAGTGATGAGTTCGATATCGCCTCCACTCATATGCTTCTGGTAGACGCCAGCCTTCCCGCATCCGATGTCCGCTCCATGATCCGGGAAATGGAGGACGTGGACGGAGTCAAATACGTCCTGGGGCTGGAATCGGTGGTCGGCTCCCTGGTTCCCGAGGAGATCCTTCCGGATTCCGTCCGCAGCGTGCTGAAAAGCGACCGCTGGGAGCTGCTGCTCATCAACTCGGAATACCGGGTGGCCAGCGACGCGGTAAACAGCCAGCTGGACGCTCTCAATGCGATCCTCAAAGCCCATGATCCCGGCGGAATGCTCATCGGAGAAGCTCCCTGCATGAAGGACATGATTGAGACCACAGGGCATGACTTCCAGGTGGTCAACATCATCTCCATTGCCGCCATTTTCCTCATTATCGCTGTTGTGGAAAAGAGCCTGACTCTGCCCTTTATACTGGTATCCGTCATTGAGCTGGCCATTTTCATCAATCTGGGGCTTCCCCACTTTCTGGGTCAGTCCCTGCCCTTTATCGCGCCGATCTGCATCAGTACCATCCAGCTGGGTGCGACGGTGGACTACGCCATTCTGATGACCACCCGTTACAAAACGGAGCGCCACTCCGGCCAGGATAAGCGCGGGGCTGTATCCACTGCCCTGTCCGCGTCCATCCCGTCCATTATCGTCAGCGCCATGGGGCTGTTTGCGGCGACCTTCGGCGTCGCGCTGTATTCCGACATCGACATTATCCGCTCCATGTGCATGCTCATGGCCCGGGGCGCAATTGTCAGCATGTTCTGCGTGATCCTGATTCTTCCGGCCATGCTCCTGCTCTTCGACCGGGCCGTCGCAGCGACCACGCTGGGCTTCCGCCTCAAGAAAACCAAATTGGAGGGATAACTTTATGAAAGAATCCAAAAAGCTCGGCCTCCGCATCGTTTCTCTGGCCGTCTGCCTTACCATTGCCTGCGGCGGCAGCATCGCCGCTGTCCGCGTATCCGGATCCGCAGAGGAGGACGCCGGCAGTGCGGCTTCCTCTTCTTCGTCCAGCACCGCCCAAACTGCCGCAGCCGGCGGCGTTTACAAGGACGAAACCGTCTACGTCCTGGCCGGAGCCGACGGGACTGCCCAAAAAATCCTGGTCAGCGACTGGATCCAAAACCCTGCCGGAGAGGCTTCCCTTTCCGACCGCACGGATCTGGAGGATGTCTCCTGCGTCAAGGGCGATACCTCTTACACTCTAAAGAGCGGCGGTGCACGGGTCTGGGAGGCACAGGGCGGCGACGTCTACTATCAGGGTACCTCTCAGAGCCAACTGCCCGTAGAGGTCACCGTCCGCTACACCCTGGATGGTCAGCCAATCTCGGCAGAAGAACTGGCCGGAAAGAGCGGCCATGTAACCATCCGCTTCGAATATAAAAACACGCAGACCGTGGAAGCCGAAATTGACGGGAAAGCCGAAACGGTTCACGTTCCCTTCACCATCCTCACCGGAATGATCCTCGATAACAGCCATTTCCACAACGTCGAGGTGTCCAACGGCAAGCTTATCAACGACGGCGACCGCACCATCGTCGCCGGTCTGGCTCTTCCGGGGCTGGCCGGAGATCTGAAGCTAGACCAGGAGGTTCTGGAACTTCCGGAGTCCGTGGAAATCAGCGCAGACGCGGAGGACTTCACCCTTTCCAATACCGTCACGCTGGCCTCCTGCGGTCTGTTCGGCGAACTGGATCTGGACGGCACAGGTGCTGACCAGCTTTCCGATGCAATGGACCGGCTCACCAGCGCGATGGACCAGCTCCTGGACGGCTCCTCCGCCCTGTATGACGGTCTCAACACCCTTCTGGAAAAATCCGGTGAGCTCATCTCCGGCATCGACCAGCTGGCGGAAGGCGCCCGGCGGCTTTCAGCGGGAGCCTCCGACCTGACCGTGGGAGCCGGAGAACTCCAGACCGGGGCCGCCAGCCTGAAAGACGGCGCCGCAGAGCTAAAAGCCGGACTGGATGCTCTGACAGCCAATAACGCCACCCTGAACGCCGGCGCTAAACAGGTCTTTGATTCGCTGCTGGCCATGGCTGACACCCAGCTTAAATCCGCCGGTCTGAAAACCGAAACACTGACCATCGAAAATTATGCCGGGGTTTTGGACGGTGTGCTGGCGTCTTTGGATGAGAGTTCCATCCGCCGGTTGGCATACAGCACCGCCTACAGCCAGGTTTCCAGCGCGGTCAGCGCACAGAAAGGGACGATCCGGGAGCAGGTGTCCCTAGCGGTTCAGGAGAAGGTTCTGAACGGCGTCCTCGCCGCTGCGGGAGTGAACCTGACCACAGAGCAATATGCGGCCGCCGTCTCCGCCGGGCAGATCCCGGCAGAAACCGCCGCTCAGATATCCGCAGCGGTGAACGCAAAAATGCAGGACGCTTCCATCCAAGCGCAGATCGAAGACGCCACCGCCCAACAGGCAGAAAAACTGATCGAGGAAAACATGAATTCCTCCGACGTACAGTCCCAGATTGACAACGCCGTCCGAACTGCGAAATCCGGTGAAACCAGCATCTCTGCTCTGAAAGCGCAGCTGGACAGCTATAACCAGTTCTACCAGGGGCTGCAGTCCTATACCGCCGGCGTTGCGGCAGCAGACACCGGAGCGGCGGCACTGGACGCCGGAGCCGGTTCCCTCAAAGACGGCACAGCTGCTTTAAAATCCGGGGCGGATAGCCTCAAAACCGGAGCGGATAGCCTTTCCGACGGAATGGATGCCCTGTGTCAGGGTGGCGGCACTTTGGTCAGCGGCGTGACCCAACTCCGCGATGGGGCCATGCAGCTTTCTGACGGCCTCCAGCAATTCCAGGAGGAGGGCATCCGGAAGTTCACCAGTGCGTTCGGCGGCAACCTGGACGGGATGGAAACCCGGCTCCGCGCAGTCTGCGATGCGGCGGCGAACTATCAGTCTTACGGCGGCATCCTAGATGGGATGGACGGCCAGGTGAAATTTATCTACCGTACAGAATCTATCGGAGAATAATGCAGAATAGGAACCGGTCCCTGTGAATCAAATCTTCTCAGGGACCGGTTTTCTGTTGAAAATTCCCGATTTTTCTTTCTTTTTCAGAAGACATTTGAAATAAATAGTAATTTGTGTTATAATAAAATTAATACAACGTGCAGTTTGCTGATCGGAACGTAAGTCCTGTTGTGCAGACGGCGCGTTGTTTTCACGAGTGGGTTGCGACAATACCATTAGGAGGACGATTCAAATGGATATGGGAAACAGTACGGTTTTGTATGGGACGCACGGCGTATGCCGGATTACCGGGACCACCTCCAGGAAATTTGGGGACCGGGAAGCCCTCTATTATGTTCTGGTGCCTGTATACGGCGGATCTTCCACAATCTTTGTGCCAGTAGATAATCCGACGCTGGCCGCCAAAATGCGGCGGGTCCTTTCTGCAGAGGAGATTTACCGGATCATCCGCGCTATGCCCGATGAAGAACTGATCCAGGTTGACGACAGCGCTCAGCGTCGGGAAACCTACAATGGGATTCTCCGTTCCGGAGACCGCATGAAGCTGGTGCAGCTTATCAAAACCCTGTATTGCCGCCAGCAAGAACGCAGGGAGCAGCGAAAAAAGCCCTGCGCAGAAGACGAGCGTTTTATGAAAGAAGCCGAAAAGATGCTGTACGAGGAATTTGCCTACGTACTCAACATCCGTCAGGATCAGGTGCTGCCCTTTATCCTGGAACAGATCCAGATCGAAGAAAAGGCCGCCGCGCTTTAACAGTTTTTGAGAATCCGTATCGGCCAAAAAGGCCGGGACCGCCTATCCAGACGGTCCCGGCCTTTTCCTTCCAGAGCCTTACAGCCGAGGCAGAACCTCGGTTTTAAAAAACGTTTCTGTTGTATCCGGTTTTACGGAAAACAGAGTCTCGTCAATGGTCACACAGACTCCCTGCTGGCAGTTTCCGGTGCAGAAGGTTGCCGCCAGCTCAACCCGGTCCTCCAGCTTGTTGGCCGCGATCAGGTCCTGGAGTTGGTCTACAATTCCTTTGGATCCCTTCAGGTGGCAGGAACTTCCGATGCATACCGTAATTTTCATAATGGACTCCCCTTGTTTGTCTTGTTGATGCTACAGCCTTTCAGCCAGCCGCTTCGCCAGCACCGCCAGCGATCCGGCGATATCTTCGTTGCGCACCAGCACATTCTCCGGCACATTCAGGTGTACCGGTGCAAAATTCCAAATAGCAAGGACCCCGCTGCTGACCAGAATGTCGCATACAGCCTGGGCCTCCGCAGCCGGAACCACAACGATCCCGATGTGGATCTGCATCCGGCAGCACAAATCCGCCAGCTTATCCACGGAAAGCACCTGTTTCCCGGAAACAGTCGTCCCGATAATGCGTTCATCCTTGTCAAAAGCCGCCACGATCTCCAGCCCATAGCTGGAAAATCCACTGTAAGACAGCAGCGCCCGACCCAGATTTCCCGCGCCCACCAAAACTGCGCTTCCCACGTCGTGGTAGCCCAAAAACGCTTCGATGTCCGAGGCGAGATTCCGGGTCACATACCCGATCTTCGGGCGGCCGCCGGAGCTGACCGCAGCCAGATCTTTCCGGACCTGTACATCGTTAAGCCCCAGCGCCTCTGCAATCGCCGTCGCGGAGATGTTGACGGCGCTGTCCTCCGGCAGGGATTTCAAAAAATTCAGATAGTTCGGAAGGCGCTCCAGCGTTTGTTTCGACACAGATCGCGTTTCCATTCTTCCTCCTACCCGGCTTACCGTGCCGCCAGTTCCGTTTCTCTCGCTTTATCCAGCTTGACGTTACGAAAATACAGCGCCACGTCGATGGAAATTTCAACAAAGTTCAGAACATAGAAGAACCATCCCAGATAGAACAGGAAGCTCTCCGTCTGGCCAGCGGAGACTGCCTCATAAAAGAGAATGGCCTTCCGCGCAATGCCAAAAATGTAGCCGATCAACAGAAAAATCTCAAAAAACAGACTTTTGCCTTTGGCAGTCCGGGACGTCCAGGACTTGCGGATGGAAATCGGCCAGGAAAGGCCGAAGCAGAGGATCATCAACGCTTCAAATAAATCGGTCATGGTTATCGCGCGGCGGAAAGCTCCGCCGCTCCCCCTTATTTCGTTATAATCAGATGTCTGCCTGCTTGGTGTAGTTGGGCAGCAGCTTCGGAGAAACTGCATCGCTGTGCAGACCGGCAGCAGCCGCTTCCGCAGCAAATTTGTCCACATGGGAAAGGGACAGCTCGCCCACCGTGACGGATTTGCTCTTTTCGGAAGCATTGCGGCCTGCACTGCGGCCGAACACGATTATATCCAGCAGAGAGTTGCCCATCAGACGGTTGCGCCCGTGAATGCCTCCGACTGCCTCGCCGGCAACATAGAGGTTTTCCACAGCAGTCATGCCGTCGGCAGTAATGTCCAGACCGCCGTTTTGATAGTGAAGAGTCGGGTAAACCAGAATCGGCTCTTTCCGGATGTCGATGCCATATTTGCCGAACATCCGCATCATGGCAGGAATGCGCTTTTCAATCGTGCCTTCGCCGTTCTTCAGCTCAATCATGGGGGTGTCCAGCCAAACGCCCACGCCGCCGGGGGTCTCGACGCCTTTGCCGTTAGTAGAGCATTCCCGGATGATGGAAGCCGCAGAAACGTCACGGGTTTCCAGCGGATGCATGAAGGCTTCGCCGTCCACGTTGATGAGCTTGGCGCCCAGAGAACGCACCTTTTCGGTCACCAGCGCACCGAAAATCTGCTCCGGATAGGCAGCGCCGGTGGGATGATACTGAAGGGTATCGGCGTAGAGGAGCTTCGCGCCTGCGCGGTAACCCAGAACCAGGCCGTCGGCAGTTGCGCCGTAGTGGTTGGAGGTGGGGAATCCCTGATAATGAAGCCGTCCGGCGCCGCCGGTGGCGATAATCACCGTCTTGGCTTTGGCGATCAGGATCTCTTTGGTCTCCATGTTCAGAAGAACCGCGCCGGCCGCCTTGCCCTCGCTGTCGAGGATCAGCTCGATCGCAGCGGTGAAGTCCACGACGGGGATCTCCCGGTTCAGGACTTCATCACGGAGGGTGCGCATGATCTCAGCACCGGAGTAGTCCTTCGCGGCGTGCATGCGTTTACGGGAAGTACCGCCGCCGTGGGTTGTAATCATGGTGCCGTCGGCATCCTTATCAAACTCAACGCCAAGGTCATTGAGCCACTGGATCGCTTCCGGAGCCTCATTGACCAAACGGTAGAGAAGTTCCGGTTTGGCGGCAAAGTGTCCGCCGCCGAAAGCATCGAGATAATGGATGGCGGGAGAATCGTTCTCCTTGTCAGCAGCCTGAATGCCGCCCTCTGCCATCATGGTGTTGGCATCACCCAGACGGAGCTTGGTAACGATCATGGCCTTTGCGCCGTTATTATCTGCCTCGATGGCAGCAGAAGCGCCCGCTCCGCCGCCGCCGATAACGAGAACGTCCACATCATAATCCGGGGAGGACAGGTCGATCTCAGCAGGATTCACCCGGGAATTCGCCTGCAGGAGAGCAGCCAGCTCGGTGGGGACTTTTTCGCCTTTATTAGGACCGATCTGCAAAACAGCAAACTCATCCTGCTTATAATCGGGATGGTAGGTTTTCAGGAGGTTGTCTTTTTCCTCGGCGGTCATCCGGCGGGGTTCCAGAACGGCGTTTTCCGCACGGGCGGCCTCCACTTTTTTCATGGATT
>CAKXAF010000020.1:10589-15791 GCA_934869045.1 uncultured Nitrososphaerota archaeon
GGTATACATTGTGATTCCCTCCTTACTTCTCGATCTCGCGATGGTTATAAAGTTCCTGCATTTCCTCGATGGGTTTCTGCATCAGATTCTCCAGAAGCTCCTTGAAGTCACCGTTGCGGATTTCCTGAACCCGGGCTTCCAGATGACCGGATTTGGGGGCCAGATACTTTCCGTTCAGACGGCGGGCAAGCATCGCAACCTGGGGATGGGAAATGCCGGCAGGGCAGCGGGAAGAACAGACGCCGCACATCACACAGTCAAAAGACTCCTCAGCACACTTTTCATACTCGCCGCGCTGAGCGTAGGCAATGTACTGCATGACGTTCAGGCCCTGTGTGCAGCTCTTTGTGCAGGCGTTGCAGCCGATGCAGGCGTAAATTTCGGGATAAAGCTGCATCATGATCTGCTCGGTGGGCTTGATCTTCTCAACATCGTAAACCTGCTTCACCAGCGGGAAGAAGGGCAGAGTTGCCACATACATATTATCCTCAACCTGCGTCTGGCAGGCCAGGCAGACTTTCAGTTCGCTGTCGCCCTTGATGCGGTAGATGGTAGCGCAGGCGCCGCAGAACCCATTGCGGCAGCCGCAGCCGCGGACGAGCTGGTAGCCCGCATATTCCATCGCCTTCATAATGGTCAGGCTTGCGGGAACTTCGTACTTTTTGCCCATCAAAAAGACGTTAACCATTTGTTCCATATTGTAGACCTCTCTTCCGGATCAATATTCGTTCGGCAGTTCATCAAGCTGGTCGCAGCGGAAAACCGGACCGTCCTTGCAGACGTATTTGGAACCGATGTTGCACCGGCCGCATTTTCCCACGCCGCACTTCATCTTCAGCTCCATCGTGGTAAAGACCTGGGTCTTATCAAAGCCCAGCTCCTGAAGACCAGCCAGGGTGAACTTAATCATGATTGGAGGTCCGCAGATGATGGCGGTCTTGTTGGTGTCAAAGCCCAGCTCTTTTACATAGTTGGGAACAAACCCGACATGACCGTCCCAGCTCTCCTGTTCCCGGTCGATGGTGAGATGGACGTTGATGCCGTCCTCATTGCACCACTCGGTGAGGATCTCGTTGTAATCGACCAGATCCTCCTTGCTGCGGGAACCGTAGACGATGTCCACCTTGCCGTAATTCTCACGGTAATGGCGGACATAGTTGATGACCGAACGGAGGGGCGCAAGCCCGATGCCGCCGGCAATGAAGAGCAGATCCTTGCCCTTGAAGTCGCTTTCCACGGGGAAGCCGTTGCCGTATGGGCCGCGGATGGTGACCTGCTGGCCGGGCTCCATCATATGAAGCCACTCGGTCAGACAGCCGCATTTCTTAATGGAAAACTCCATGAATTCGGTGTTGGTGGGGGAAGAGGTGATGGAGAACATCGCCTCGCCCACGCCGGGGATGGACAGCATGGCGCACTGTCCCGGAATGTGCTTAAAGCAAACTCCGCCGTCCAGCGCCGTCACACGGAAGGTCCGGACATCCGGCGTATCGATCCGGACATCGGTGACAACACCAACGTGCGGGATCAGGGTTTCGTTCGGCAGATTACTCATGGTCTTTCACCCCCAGGGTCTTGATTACTTTTACGATATTCATCGAGATCGGGCACTTGATGAGGCAGCGTCCGCAGCCAACGCAGGAATAAAGCCCCTCATTGTTGGCGGGATAGTAAACGAGCTTATGCATGAAGCGCTGGCGGAACCGCTCCTTCTGGGTCAGACGAGGGTTGCCGTGGGCCATCTTGGTGAAATCGGAGTACATGCAGGAGTCCCAGCAGCGGAACCGCTGGATTCCATGACCGGTATTGAAGTCCCGGATATCGTAGCACTGACAGGTGGGGCAGACGAAGGTGCAGGTGCCGCAGCCGATGCAGGCTTCCGAAAGCTCCGCCCACTCCGGACGGTCGAAGAGCGCCTCGGTGGCGCCGCCGTCAAATCCGGCAAGGCTCAGGTTTTTCAGGGGCAGCTTGTCGAGGATGGCGGAAATGGCAGCCTTGTGAGCCTCCAGAGCCGCAGCGTCGCCTTCGGAAAGGAGGTCCTTGACCTTTGCAGTCAAAACTGCCCCCTTGGCTGTCAGGCTTTCCCAGTAAAGGGTCTCGCCGTCCATCCAGCAGGAAACGTCGCCGCCGGGATTGGCGGCATCGATGCCGAAGGTGCCGCAGAAACAGGTTTCTTCCGGCTCGCTGCACGCCAAAGTAACTACCGTGCCGGCTTCCCGCCGGGACTGATAATAGGTATCGACAGGCTCTGCCAGAAAGACCCGGTCGAGGATTCCGAAGCTGGCAGCATCACAGGCGCGGACGCCGAAAATGGTAAAAGGTTCACAGGCCTTACGCTGGTCGATTACGGAAATGGCCTTGCCCTCCATCTTGAAAGCAGCCAGATTCTCCGTCTGCGGGAAGAAGCAGTCTTTAGCAGAACGGACGGTATTGAGCCGGTCCAAACAGACCTCTGCTTCCGGGGTCCAGGTCCCGTACTGGGAGGTGCCGCTGCTTTCCAGCGGCAGGATCAGCTCGCCGGACTCGGCGATACGGGCAAACAGCTCGCCCAAACGCGCTTTTGCGATCTGATACATTACGCTTCCCCTCCCCTTGTCATAACAATGCTGGGCTCCACGTCATCGGTGGTGTAATCGGTAAGCGGTCCCCGGGAGGTGGTATCCGCACCGGCCTGATAGTCGCCGTAGAACTCATTGATATCCTTAATGAACTTGCGGTTCAGCAAATGCAGCGGGATATGCTGCGGACAGACACGGGAACATTCTCCACAGTCGGTGCAGCGGCCTGCAACGTGAAACGCGCGGATGATATGGAACAGGTTTTCTTCAAAATCGTCCGCATTTGCCTTGCTGGCAACGCCGGAAGCGTCATTGTCAAATACGCACTTCAGGCAGGAGCAGGCGGGGCAGACATTGCGGCAGGCATTGCAGCGAATGCACCGGGAAAGCTCGCCGCGCCAGAATTCAAACCGCTCGTCGGGCTCCATCATTTCCAGCTTGGCAACCATGGCAAAACGATCCTTGGGGGCTTCCGGCATGGGTTCGCCGGTCAGGGCCTCGTCATCGGAAGCCGCAAAAGCCTTCCCCTTGCAGCAGAGGCATTTCTCCAGCAGGACATCGTTCAGCTTGCAGGTTTTATCGCCGTAAATCGTATGGCAGAGCAGTTCGCCGCCAGGCAGCTCCTCGATGCTTTCGATGCCCTTGATGCCCAGCTTGCGGATCTTATCGATATCCGCCTTGCCGCGGCATTCCACGCCCAGAACATAGACCTTGTCCCGATCCACACGGTGCTCCTTAACAAGCTGGTTCAGGCTGTAGGTGTCGCAGGGCTTGAGAAGTGCGAGGATCTTGCCCTCTTTCTGCGTTTCGGCAATCAGGTATTTGCTGAGATTAGCCGCGCAGAAGCTGTCGTAACGCAGGGAGTCCAACTCATCTGCGGACAGTACTGCCGGAGTGGGGTCGTAAAAGAACTCGCCGTCTTTCCAGCCGATGACCCGATCCACCGTGCCGTCAGCAAGGAGTTTCCCGGCCTTCTCTTTGATTATTTCAACAATTCTTTGCATCTGAGATCCTCCAGCTTCTTATTTTCGCCCAATTCATGGATGGTCTTGGCGAATTCGTTCATGGTGGTGGAGAATTTCACGCCTTCCGCAGCGGAGATCCACTCCACGCGGGTGCGCGCCCGTTCGATGCCCAGATAATCCAGCATACTGAAGAGCAGGGTCATCCGGCGGCGGGTAAAGTAGTTGCCGCTGGTATAGTGGCAGTCCCCGGGGTGGCATCCGGCGATGATCACGCCGTCTGCGCCGCGCTGGAACGCCCGGAGGATGAAGAGGGGGTTGACCCGGCAGGAGCAGGGCACCCGGATGATCTTCACATCGGCAGGATAGGACAGGCGGCTGGTGCCGGCAAGGTCAGCGCCGGCGTAGCTGCACCAGTTGCAGCAGAATGCCACGATCAGAGGCTTGAATTCCTTCTTGGTTTCTTCTATCGACATATTGCATCCACCTCCGCCATGATTTGTTTGGTAGAGAATCCTTTCAGATCCATCGCGCCGGACGGGCAGGTGACCGTACAGGCGCCGCAGCCCTGACAGATTGCTTCATTGACCAGAGCAATCCGGCGGATCTCCGTCTTTTTCGGACCGGGAACACGGAATTCCTTATCGATGTAGCTGATTGCACCATAAGGGCAAACCTTTTCACAGGTCGAGCAGCCGTTGCAGAGCGTCTCATCCGAGTGCGCCACGCAGGGGTTGCTCTTCAGTTTATCCTTTGCAAGCAGGCCGATAACCTTCGCCGCGGCGGCAGAAGCCTGCGCAACGGTTTCCGGAATGTCCTTCGGTCCCTGGCAGACGCCGGAGAGGAAAACACCGGCGGTGGGGCTTTCCACAGGGCGCAGCTTGGGATGGGCTTCGGTGAGGAAGTTATTGGTATCGATGCTGGCGGTCAGCATGGTCGCAATGCGGCGCACGTCCGCGTTCGGCTCAATCGCCGTTGCGAGGACGACCATATCCGCTTCCATCAGGATCTGCTTGTTGTCGAGCAGGTCAACGCCCTGCACAAGCAGCTGGCCGTTCGGCTGCGGCATGACCTTGCCGACCTGACCCTTGATGTAGTTTACGCCGTAATCTTCCACGGCGCGGCGGTAGAACTCATCAAAGTTCTTGCCGGGGGTACGAACGTCGATGTAAAAAACATGGACCTCTACATCCGGATATTTTTCCCGGACCAGCATGGCGTGCTTGGCGGTGTACATGCAGCAGATCTTGGAGCAGTAAGGCTTGCCGCAGCCGGAGGTATCACGGGAGCCGACGCACTGCACAAAGACGATGCTGTGCGGATGCTTGCCGTCGGAAGGACGAACCAGCTTGCCCTTGGTGGGACCGGCGGCGTTCATGATGCGTTCGAACTCCAGAGAGGTTACCACATCGGGATTCTGAGAATAGCCGAACTCGTCAAACCGCTCCAGAGAAATCGGACGGAAGCCGGTCGCAACGACGATGGCGCCGTACTGGCGTTCAATGATCTCATCCTTCTGGTTGAAGTCGATGGCTTTAGCAGAGCAGTTCATCTCACAAAGGCCGCATTTGCCTGTTTTGAAATGGATGCACTGTTCGGTATCGATGACCGGAACGTTGGGGATCGCCTGCGCAAAGGGAATGTATACAGCTCCCCGGGTGTTCAGCCCCATATTGAACTCA
>CAKXAF010000021.1:0-12994 GCA_934869045.1 uncultured Nitrososphaerota archaeon
CGGCAAATAGAGTGAGAGGTCTTTTTTATCTCTCCCGGAACTTTGAAAACTGCATACCCATTCATCAGGCACATTCCCGCTGCTTTGGCGAAAGCCAAAGCCCAGGTAGCGGCTGCGCAGTGATCTGCCGGGAGAAAACAACGAGACACCACCGAAAAAAGAGATTGTAGGTCTTTGGTTTGTTCTTCCAGGCAAGGAGCGAGAAACAGCAGGCTGCCAGTACCGGGCGGCTCCCGGTACGGCCATAACCAGCAGCGGGGACAATGATACTCCCGTCCAGCCTAACGTCCGAGCGTTGAAGCGGTTTGCCGCCGTGATCCGTCGCAGGCAATGGGGGCGGTTGCGTGAGAACCACGCGAGGGGTGAGATTCCCCGTGGAGCTGGTGAGCCGCCAGCCGTTTGATGACTTCCCGCAGTGTTCCGGGGTGTCGAGGACAAATAGGAACACTTTGAAATACGGGCCGTACAGCAGGACGGGCCAATGAAAACAGGAGGATTGTTTTATCTCTCCCTGGCCTTCATTCTGTTCTGCTGTCCGGCTCTACATAGGCGGCACCTGCCGCCTGCATTTCAAAGGGAGGTCATAGACATGAATAAGACATATCTGCGCGGCGATATGTACTATGCCGATCTGGGCCGGGGAATCGGCTCCGAACAGGAAGGTTATCGCCCGGTTCTGATTATCCAGAACAACACTGGCAACAAATATAGCTCTACCGTTGTCGTGGCAGCAATCTCCAGTAAGGTGGATGCCAAAGCCAAGTTGCCCACTCATTATCTGCTCAAAGCGGAAAACGGTCTGGAACTCCCATCCCTTGTTTTACTGGAACAGCTTCGCACCATTGACAAACGGCGTTTGCAATCCTACATCGGCAGGCTGGACGAATATCACATCCGGCGAATCAACCGCGCCCTTGCCGTCAGTGTGGGGCTGATCGAGGAAATTCCCAAAAACTTAATCATGTGCCTCTGCCCCGCCTGCGCCCATAATTTTTATGGCACAGGCTCTTATTATTTGCGGAGGGTCAATCCGCACCAAGCACAAAGAGATGTCTGCACCTACTGCGGACAGAATGTGGGGTATGACTATGAGGTTGTAAAGAAAGCAGATCGGAGGTGAACATTGAATATGGAAAAACTGATTACCCGTAAAGAGGCGGCGAAACTGTTAGGGATCAGCCTGACTACTTTGGATGAAGCCAGAAACAGCGGA
Organism: uncultured Nitrososphaerota archaeon; assembly: GCA_934869045.1. Lineage (GTDB taxonomy): Bacteria > Bacillota > Clostridia > Oscillospirales > Ruminococcaceae > Merdivicinus. The sequence continues at coordinate 1,214 of CAKXAF010000021.1, forward strand.
TTGATTTCCTATATTCAATATGTACCCAATGGCTGCGTCTACTTTACATCTGCCGGACTCCAGGAATATGTTGCTAAATGTACCCATCGGGCAAAGCCGGTGGATCGAAAAGATACCTACCGCAATGTGCGAGTGGGAAAAACGCACCTTTGAGGAAATAGAGCCGTTCTGATAAAACAAAGATACAGCGCTGGTACTATTTTTTCGGAGGTGAAGATCATGGCAGCAAAAAGAAAGCGAATCCCTCGATACAGCAGGGTTCAGGTAAACGGCTATGAATATTACAAAACGGACATTGAGGACGCGGAGGGAAAGCGTGTTATTCTATACGGAAAGACCCGTGAGGAACTATACGAAAAAGAACTTGCGGCATTGGAGCAGGTTGACAGCGCCACCTTCCGGCGCACATCCCCCACAGTGGCGGAATACTGCGAAAAGTGGCTGCTGATGCAGTCCGTCCATGTGCGCGCCACTACCTTGACGGATTACACGTCCAAAGTGCGGCGTCACATTATCAAGGAGCTGGGCGAGAAGCGAATGGCCGAGGTGACACTGGACGATATTCAAGTGGCCCTCGTCCCGGTTTCCAAAAAATCAGCCTCGGTTTACAAGTCGGTGGTTATTCTCTATAAGTCTATCTTTCGGGCAGCAAAAGAAAGCCATGTGATTGATAGAAACCCGACCATCTATCTCAAAGCAAAGGGCGGCGGTGTTCCGCAGGAGGAGCGTCAGGCACTGACCGATGAACAGGCCCAGCGGCTTCTGGATGCTGTTCGGGGATTGCCGCCCTATGTGTTCGTTATGATTGGCCTGTATGCCGGATTGCGGAGGGAGGAAATCCTGGCGCTGCAATGGGATTCTGTATATCTGGACACCAATGCCCCCTATTTGACAGTGCGAAGGGCGTGGCACACAGAACACAACAGGCCGGTCATCCTTACAGAGCTAAAAACAAAAGCTGCGGAGAGGAACATTCCGCTCCCGGATTGTCTGGCAGAGTGTTTGAAAGAAGCGAAGAAACAATCGACCTCAGACTATGTGGTTGCCAATCAGGACGGCGATCCGCTGTCCTACACACAGTTCAAACGCCTGTGGCAGTATATTGTGACCAGAACAGCGAAGCCGCGAAAGGCTCGCAAACTGGTGGACGGAAAATATGTGAATTATATGCTTTATCCCAAGCTGGGGGAAAAGGCCCGGAACAATGGTCATGTGGTTTACAGTCTGGATTTTGATGTCACCCCGCATCAGCTGCGGCACACCTACATCACCAATCTGATCCATTCCGCGGTTGATCCCAAGACGGTTCAGTATCTGGCCGGACATGAGAGCAGCAAAATCACGATGGACATTTATGCGAAGGTCAAATACAACCGTCCCGATGAATTGGCAGGAGTTTTGAACGGCGCATTTGCCGTATGGGATGCAAACGAATATGGAATTGCACAATAAAATAAGAAGCAGAGGCAAGGGCGAGGAGTTTTCCTCGCCCTTTGCGTTTCCTCTGATCGCACCTTTGAGGGTGCTGTTGATTTCTGATAAAAGTAGAGATGGGGGGCGACCTACATATTATATTAGAAAGGAAATGATGATATGGCAAAGAAAAAAGAGTGTATTCCGAAGTACGGAACTGTTGTACGGCGAGGGATTCAATATTACCGGACACGAATCACAGATGCCGATGGGAAAAGAGTGGACTTATATGCTGAAACCTGTGAGGAGCTATACCAAAAGGAACAGGAGGCGCGTCGGCAAGTGGACGAAGCCATATTCCGCAAAGAACACCCCACGGTGGCGGAATACTGTGAAAAGTGGCTACTGATGCAGTCGGCAAAGATTTCAGCGGCCACCTTAAGAGGCTACACGTTGAGTATGAACAAATACATAGTCGAGCCGTTGGGTGCTATGTATCTGTCAGATGTGACAGCAGATGATATTCGGCTGGCGCTGATCCCGCTTACCACAAAATCGGCGGGACTTTACAGCACCGTGAATATGCTCATCAAGTGCGTATTCTATTCAGCAGAGCGCAGCCAACTACTCGACTATAATCCCTGTGTGGGGATCTCAGCGAAAGGAGGAAAGCAGGGAAAGAAAAAGGAAGCCTTGACGGATGAGCAAACAAAGTTGCTCCTGGATACCGTTAAAGGGCTTCCACCATATACATTTATTATGATCGCTCTGTACTCCGGCCTGCGGCGGGAAGAAATCCTGGGACTTCAATGGGACTGCGTATTTCTGGATGTTCCCACACCGTACATTTCTGTGCGGAGAGCGTGGCGTTCGGAACATAACCGCCCCGTGGTTTCCACAACCTTGAAAACCAAAGCAGCCCGCAGGGATGTTCCTATTCCCAAATGTTTAGCAGACTGCCTGCGGGAAGTTAAGAAGAAATCCGTATCTGAATATGTGATTGCTGACAGCACCGGACAACCTCTCTCCTATTCGCAGTTTCAGCGGGTTTGGAAGTATGTAACCGTTCGATCGACAAAACCTCACAGCTACTATAAGTATGTCAATGGCCAGTGCATCAAAACCACTGTGACCCCTACCCCGGGCAGCCACCAGAAGAACAATCCGGAATTGGTGTACGTCATTGACTTTGATGTGACTCCGCATCAGCTGCGGCACACTTACATCACCAACCTGCTGTACGCAGGCGTTGACCCCAAAACTGTCCAGTACCTTGCAGGGCATGAAAACAGCAAGACAACGATGGACATTTATGCACAGGTGAAGTATAATAAACCTGAAGAACTGGTAGGCGTAGTCAATGCCGCCTTCCGACAATGAAGCAGCGCATTTTGTGTCCCCATTTTATGATTAAAAAGTGGGGCAACATTTTGGGCGAGGGCCTGAAAAGCCCGGAATACCAAGGAAAATCGGGTGAAAGAAAGGTTTAATACGGTCTCAAGGCAGCCCGTCGTTCTCCCCAGTTCTCCAAGCGCTAAATCTTTCGAAGCGTTTCACCCCTGCAGGCACTGCCTGTGGGGGTTTTGTCTTCCTCCGGAACATAATCTTTTAAAAAGCGAACACCCCGTCATCATAACCTTGGAAATCCGCGCACACAGTCCCCAATTAAACGCAGAAAACAAAAAAGCCGCCGGTCCTCATTTTCGGACGGCGGCCTTTTGAATTTTGAATAGGACAGGTTTCAGCAGACAGCTTCTCACCCACTGAGGTCACGAAAACAGCGTGCAACCCATTTTCTTGAAATGGCAGATCTTTTCCCGGATTAGTTCCTCACTGACCCGGAACTCCGCTGCAAAACAAGTGATGCAGAGAAAATCAGTGGCGCCGCGGTTCACCATCCGCTTATAAATAGCGATCTCGTCTGGCGTGAGTTCCCGCCCGCAGCTGCGGCAGCACTCCGCCATTAAACACGCACCATTTTCCCTTTGAACATCCGGCACCCATGGGCTTCTACCGACGGCAGGAAATAATCCCGCTTTACACCGATCTTTTCACCGGTAAACACATCGGTCAGATCTAGGCCGTAACCGCTCTCATACGGAATGCCGATATCCTCAAAAGCGCCGCTGTAGCGGTAGGTCATTTCGGATTTATCAGAGAAGTTAAAGTAGGCCAGAACGAATTCGTTGTTGGCCAAATGGCGGATAAAGAAATAGTGGTCGTCTCCAGATTTTCCAGCCAGGTAAGGTGCGCGGCACTCCTCGTCTTGGTTGATAGCGATGAGTTCTTTATTGAGCAGCAGCTCACGGCTGGTGTCGCTGAGGCTGCGGATATCGCCGCCCATCATCAGCGGTACGCCAAACAGGCACCAAAGTGCAAAGTGTGTGCGGTATTCGACATCGTTGCAGCCGCCGAAACCGACGTTGCCCTTGCCGTACATACCGACAACCAGCATATCTGGATCATTAAAGCAGCCGGAACCGGACATGCAGAGGTTCTCAATCTGGCTAACCGCGATGTTCTTGAAGGACTGATAGTTGTCCTGGATGTCGCCAGTGGAACGATACATGTGGACACCGATGGAGTCCATCCACTTCCAGGGCTCCTGCACGCCCCAGTTGCAAGCGGAGAACAGGATTTCCCGGCCGCTTGCCTTCAGAGCCATGCTCATACGGTGGTAACGGGACACGCAGTTCCCGGATTCCGGGAAGTTGCAGAAATCGTATTTGAGGAAATCCACGCCCCACTCCGCGAAGGTCTTGGCATCGACATACTCATGGTCATAGCTGGAGGGGTAACCCGCACAGGTCCGAACGCCGGCGCAGGAATACATGCCGAACTTCAAACCTTTGCTGTGAACGTAATCGGCCACGGCCTTCATGCCGTTGGGGAATTTCTTATGATCCGGAACCAGGCGGCCATTTTCGTCCCGCTCCATTTCAGACCAGCAGTCATCAATGACCAGATATTCATATCCAGCGGCCAAATAGCCCTTTTCCACCATGGCATCAGCTGTTTCCATAATGAGTTTTTCGTTGATATTTGTTCCAAACGTATTCCAGGAATTCCATCCCATCGGGGGGCGTTTTGCCAACATATCCGTCTCTCCTTTTCATGATACTGACAGCCTTTTTCGGGCAGTAAACCCTTCTACTTCTTATTATATCGCCTTTTTTCGGGATGTCAACCTGTTTTTTAGAAAATCTTGGGCCTTGAAAATTTTGTTTCAGGCAGCATCCATTGGAAAAGCCGGACAATTTGGTTTTATGTTGTATTCTAGGCAAAACAAATCCCCTAACAACGGCTTTTTCTTCGCCCCCCTCTGCCGGCTGCAACATTTGGAAAACTGGCAGCCTTTTGAAGATTTTTGGGAAATAGCTCCGTTTTCTAAGCAGATATTTCCCGTCCGTTGCACAGAAAATACGATTGTGCTATACTGTAAAAAGAAAATCCCCGGAAAGCTTGGTGATTTTATGACGCTGACAGCAGAGGAACTCGCTTTTTTCAATCATCTTCTTCGGGAAGTCGCAAACCGTACCGACCTTCTGCAAACGGACCGCTTTATCCAGCACGGCGATACATCGACTCTCTGGCATAGCATCGCGGTGGCCTATTACAGCCTCTGGCTCGCCCGGCGGCTCCGCCTTGCCTGCCGCTGGAAAAGCCTCGTCTCCGGCGCGCTGCTTCACGATTATTTTTTATACGACTGGCATATTCCCGCCCCGGATCATCGGTTTCACGGCTTCACCCACCCGCGGGCGGCGCTGCGAAACGCACAGCGCGACTGGCAGCTGGATGCGGTTCAGCAGAACATCATTATACGGCATATGTTCCCCCTGACACCGGTGCCGCCCCTCTGCCGGGAAGGACTGCTGGTCTGCCTGGTAGACAAGGGCTGTTCCCTGGCGGAGACCTTCCGGCGCAGACGATACCGGCGGCTCCGCACCCTATGTGCCGGAGCACTCCGAAAGGGGGGCGCATCATGCTGACCCTCTGCCGGCTATTTCTCTGGCTGCTGTTTTATAGCTTCGCCGGGTGGGTCTACGAGTCCATTCTTTGTTCCATCACAGAGCGGAAATGGGTCAACCGGGGCTTTCTGTACGGGCCGCTCTGCCCAATCTACGGTTCGGGAGCGGTACTCATTCTCCTGATGCTGGGACGGCTTTCCAGTCCTGTGGTGCTGTTTCTGGCGGGAATGGCACTTTGCAGCATCCTGGAATACGCAGTTTCCTGGCTTCTCGAAAGGCTGTTTCATGCGCGATGGTGGGATTACTCCCATATGAGGTTTCAACTTGGCGGACGCATCTGCCTTCTGGGGGCCCTGGTTTTTGGTGGATTCGCGGTTGCACTGGTCCTTTGGATTCATCCGGCAGTCTATCTGGTCACGGTCAAAATCCCGGACCGTTGGATCTTTTTCTCCTCTGCCGCACTGCTGTTGGCTGTCACGGCGGACACTGCTGTCACTGTCTCCCGGATGCTTCGGATGAACAGCAAGCTTCAGGAGATCCAGTCCGCCCTCAATGGCTTTTTCGAAGAATCCCGCGGCAAAGTGCGGGAACTCCGGAACACTGTGGCCGGTGCTTCGCTGGAAAGGGTCCACGCGATCCGCGCCAATTTGCTAGAGAGCTTTGAAAACAGCCGTTTTTACAGTGAACGGATCCGCACACTGCTCCAGAAGCACACCTTCCAGGAACGCCGGTTTCTCCGGTCTTTCCCGCGGATGCGCTCCATCCGCTATGCGGAAGCCTTCCAGAAGCTGCGTGAAGCGGCTAACCGGCATCTTCCGCCCCGGGACGGCAAGTAGCAGTTCATTCCCCTCCGCTGCTTTCCAGAATAGCGCGGATCAGCAGCCGAAGCGGCTCGGAGAGAAATTTGTCACGATGATAGACCAAGCTGAAAAAGCGGTGAAACTCTGCGTCACGAATCGGCAGGATTCGGAGAACGCCGTCCCGAGCTTTCTGCTCCACCAGCATCCTGGAAATCACGCCCAGCCCCTGGTTTTCCCCCACGGCGCTGAGGATCGCATCAGAACTGTAGCAGGTCCACTTGGGTGTGATGGAAATGCCGCGGCTCCTCATACTATCCTCAAACAGTGCACGGGTCCCGCTCCCCTTTTCCCGGAGGATGAAATCCTGCTTCTCCAGCTCCGCCGCAGACACGCTGTCCCGAACGGCATACGGATGTCCGGCGCCGCAGATGAGAACCAGCTCATCCCGGATCACGGGGATCACCTGCAGCTCCGGGCTGCTGACTTGCCCTTCCACCAACGCCAGATCCAGGGAGCTGCTTAATAGCATTTCTTCGATCACATGGGTATTGTCCACCACTACTTGGGTCCGGACGGCGGGGTGCCCCTCCTCAAATCGGCGGATGATCCCGGCAAGGACGCAGCTTCCTACCGTGAGAGTCGCGCCGGCGCGCAGTACCACAGAATCCGCCGCATTCCGAAGGCTCCGCTCCATTTCCTCGAACAGAGCGACGGCGTGGCGGGCGTACTGAAGAAGCTGCTCTCCCGCGTTGGTGATGTACAGCTTTTTGGAAAGGCGTTCGAACAGGCGGATCTGGTAGGTGTCCTCCATTTCGCCGATGACCTGGCTGACCGTAGGCTGCGCGATATAAAGATTTTTAGCCGCCTGGCTCATAGTGCCGGCTTCTGCGACGGCGATAAAAATCTTCAGGTGGCGAATCGTCATTTTTGCTTCCTCCATCAATAGGCTTTTGTCTATATCAATAATTATAGAATACTATTTTCCTTTATACTTTTCAAGTGTTATAATGAGTGCAGAGAATTTCAAAGAATGGAGTGATCCTATGGCTATCTCAGCACAGGATGTCAAACGGGTAAAAGGGCAGGGATTTTTAATGAACCGGGGGACCGAACAGTTCTCCGCCCGCGTCATCACGGAAAACGGCGTACTGACCGCGGAACAGATGGCAGCGCTGGCCAAAGCCGCCGATACATATGGAAATGGCACCATGGCGTTCACCTCCCGCCTGACAGTGGAGCTTCCGGGGATCCCTTACGAAAAAATCGAAGAGTTCCAGGCGTTTATCGCCGGAGCCGGCATGGAAACCGGGGGAACCGGAGCCAAAGTCCGCCCCGTTGTATCCTGTAAGGGAACAACCTGCGTTTTCGGCCTCTACGACACCCAGGGACTGGCAAAGGAAATTCACCACCGGTTCTACGATGGGTACCACAGCGTCTCCTTGCCGCACAAATTTAAAATTGCTGTCGGAGGATGTCCAAATAACTGTGTCAAGCCCGATCTCAATGATTTGGGTATCGTCGGCCAGCGTGTTCCATCGGTCAATCCGGAAAAATGCCGGGGCTGCGGAAAGTGCCAGGTCTCCCTGGAATGCCCGATGAAGGCGGCCCGCGTGCAGGACGGGCTTTTAAACATTGACAGAAGTTTGTGCAACAACTGCGGGCGCTGTCTGGCCAAATGCCCCTTCCAGAGCATGGAGAGCGGGGAAACCCTTTATAAGGTTTTTGTTGGAGGACGTTGGGGCAAACAGTACCGCATCGGCACCTCACTGACCCGGCTCTTTGCCCGGGAAGAGGTACTGGATGTCATCGAAAAGGCCATCCTTCTCTTTAAGCGTGAAGGGCAACCCGGGGAGCGCTTTGGGTCTACAGTGGAACGACTGGGCAGCGAACAAGTGGAACAGATGCTGATCTCGGATGATCTTTTGACCCAAAAGGACGAAATTCTGGCTGCTGTTAAAGGATAATATCGATACACTCCATAAAAGCCGCATTCTTTTGTAAAAGAGTGCGGCTTTTTACGCCCTTTTTTTGGAAAAAACCTTCCTTAGCGCTAAATTTCCCTTAAAAAATTTTAAAAACCCTCTTTACATTTCAGAAGAAATGTGATATTATAAACTCAAACAAAGCAAAAACGTTTTCGACATTCAAAATATGTATATTTTTTCAGATTCCCGTCAATAGACTTATGAATTGCTGGAATTTATGCTATTTTTTCAAAAACGTTTTTGACAAAAAGTTTTACAAGTCTAACGGGAGGCAGCCATGGCAGTAACAATTAAGGACGTCGCTAAACATGCCGGCGTAACCATCGGCACCGTGTCGCGCGCCATTAATGGATATAAAGATATCAGTCCTGCCACAAAGGAACGGGTTTTCGCGTCAGTGGAAGCGCTGGGTTATACTCCCAACGTAATAGCCCGGGGGCTTTCCTCCAAAACCAACACAAACATGGGGGTCATTATTTCCGGCCTCCTCAACAGCAACCTCAAGGATAACCTTTGGTATATGATGCTGCAGGGAATTTACCGTTATACCTCCCGCTACAATATTGAAATTTCGATTTATACGACGGACAGCACCCAGCAGAAACGGAAATCCTACCGGCAGTTTTGCCGGGAACGGAACATTGCCGGCGCGATTCTCAGCGGCATCACCACAACAGACCCCTATTTCGAAGAACTGGTGCAGGCGGATATTCCCTGCGTGGTGATTGACGTCCCGGTCATCGGCCAGAAAGCAGGCTGCATCTCCATTGATAATATCCAGGCTTCCCGGGAGATGGTCGAATATCTGGTCCGTTTGGGCCATCAGCGGTTCGTCGTAATCGCCGGCAAAAAGGAGACTTCAGTGACCTTGGAACGAATGGCCGGTATCCGGCAGGGATTGCTGGCTCACGGGCTGGAACTGAGTGGAGACGACATCCTTTACTGCGATTTCAGCGAAACAACCGCCTATCAAAAGGTGAGAGAATATGTTGCCGAATACCGTAAAACCCGGGGGCTGTGCTTCGTATGTATGAGCGATGTCATGGCGATCGGCACGATCCGGGCGCTGAACGAATGCGGGTACCGGGTGCCGGACGATTTTTCGGTTACAGGATTTGATGATATCCCACTGGCCGAATTTCTCCGTCCGGCTCTGACTACCGTCCGTCAGGATTTCAACGAATTTGGCTACCAGAGCGCGAGACTTCTGAAAAAGATCATTCAAAACCAAGCTGCACCGCAGCACCTCTACATCCCCCATCAGATTATCACCAGAGAAAGCGTCCGTCCCTACTGACGGACGCAGAACGAAGAAACGTCTGCATGGGAACTTTTTTGCGACAGGTTCGAAAACGTTTTTGTGAATCTGGCTGATTATTTTCTTGGCATTTTGGGGAAAAATAAAGTTTTCCACTCTGGACCGCACACAGCGGCTGGAAAACGGTCCGGCAGCGAAGCTTTCGAAAACGTTTTTGAAAGTTTCTATAAATAGAACGGCTGGTTCTGCGTCGGAATCAACCGAGAAAGAGAAAAGGGAGAGGGATCATTATGAAAAATGAAGTGGGGCTCCACGGCAAGCCCGCCCAAAGTTTTAGTCAAAAGCATCCGTTTCTTAATGAAATGCGGCGCAATTGGCCATACTACCTTATGATGCTGCCGGCTATGCTGGTCATGTTTGTCTTCGCTTACATGCCAATGCCCGGTCTGGTTATTGCCTTTATGGACTTCAACTTTGTGGACAAGTTTTCCAGTCCATTTGTCGGGTTGGCAAACTTCAAATTTTACTTCACCAGCAGCTACGCGCTGCGGACCACCTACAACACCCTGTTCATCAACTTCAACTATCTGATCTGGACGACTTTCCTCAGCGTTTTGTTTGCAATCCTGCTGAATGAGCTCCGGAGCAAGACGGCGAAAAAGCTCTACCAGAATGCAATGTTTCTCCCCTACTTTTTCTCCTCGGTCATCATCGGAAAACTGGTCACCACCATCCTGTTCTCTGATTCCTATGGTCTAATCAACCAAATCATCATCATGTTCGGCGGAGAGCCGGTACTTTGGACGCAGACGGCGGAGCCTTGGGCCTGGATCATCATTTTCACCCACCTCTGGCAGGTTTCCGGCTACAACTCCATTGTCTATCTTGCTTCCATCACAGGTATTGATGACCAGCTTTATGAAGCAGCCTCACTGGACGGTGCAAACCGCTGGCAGCAGCTCTGGCGCATCACGATTCCCATGCTGCTCCCGACCATCATCACGATGGGCCTGCTGAGCATCGGAAACATGCTTCGCGGCGACTTTGCAACGATCTACTCCATTATCGGTGACAACGGCCTTCTCTATAAATACACCGACGTTATCGACACCTACGTTTTCCGCGCGATCAAATCTGCGGCCGACTTCGGTCCTACCGCGGCGGTTGGCCTTTACCAGTCTGTCGTCGGCTTCATCCTGGTATGGGGCTCCAACATGCTGGTCAAACTGTACGACAAAGATTATGCATTGTTTTAATCGGAAGGCTGAGGTGAAACATCCATGTATCGGAAAAGTTTTGGCGAACAAATCGCACAGATTTTCATCCACATTTTTCTTTTTGCCTTTTCCTTCTGCTGCATCTATCCGTTTATCCTGACCTTTATGGCCTCGATCAGCAGTGAACAGGCAATCATGCGCAACGGCTACCGGCTGATCCCCGAGGAATTTTCCAGCCTCGCCTATGAGACGGTTTTCAAAGACAGTTCCATTTACAGCGGCTATGCGGTTTCCATCTTTGTAACAGTCGTCGGCACCTGCATGGCACTGGTCCTCTGCGGTATGGCGGGTTATGCCATGTCCCTCCAGCGGGTCAAATACCGCAACACCATCTCGATGTACTTCTACATTCCTATGGTGTTCAACGCGGGCCTGCTTCCCTGGTACCTGGTCTGTACACAGCTTCTGCACCTGCAGGACACCATTTGGGCACTGATTCTGCCTTCCCTGGTATCTCCCTTCAACGTCTTTCTGATGCGGAACTATTTCAAAACCATTCCGTCCTCTCTGGTGGAATCCGCCGAAATCGACGGTTCTGGTCCCATCCGTACCTTCTTCCAGATCGTTATCCCCCTTGCCACCCCGATCATCGCCACAGTGGCGCTGTTCATCGGCCTGGGCTACTGGAACGACTGGGCCAATGCTCTGTGGTTCATCAGCGACCGGAAGCTGTTTCCCCTGCAGTACATGCTCTACCGGATCAAATCCATCATGGACTTCATTCGGCAGAACGGCTCCATGGGCAACATCCAGCTCCCCTCGCAGACCTTCCAGCTGGCTACGCTGTTCGTCACCATCGGCCCCATCGTCCTGCTGTATCCCTTTGTGCAGCGGTTCTTTGTCAAGGGTATCATGGTCGGCGCCGTCAAGGGCTGATTCATCCAAGGCTTATCCGGCTCTCGCCGTTTAAGACATAAAGAGGGCGCATAGCCCAACGTTTATCCGAATCTTTTTATTTGAGAAAAGGAGCGAACAAAAACATGAAAAAGTTTCACAAAGCTGCTACTCTGATGCTGGCCGCCGCTATGGCTGCCACTGCTTTTGCCGGATGCGGAGACAACGGCGGTTCTTCCAACAGTG
>CAKXAF010000021.1:13004-15187 GCA_934869045.1 uncultured Nitrososphaerota archaeon
ACCGTCGCCCTGACTGCTGCTTTCCCGGGACAGGAATCCAACGGGCAGGCTGCGGTTCTGGAAGCGGTCAACAAAGCCGCTCAAGCCGACGGCGTCAATGTGACCGTTACCGTTAAATTCCTGGATGACTACTGGAACAAGCTAGCTCTGGCTGTTGCCGGCGGCGAATCCTACGACATTGCATGGGCTCACTCCAGCACTCTGTCTGACTTGGTCTCCAAGAAGGTCTATCAGCCCATCGACGAGGCTCTCCAGAGCAATGGCCAGGATCTTCTCGCCAACACCCCCGACTATGTGCTGAAAGGCGGCACTGTCAACGAAAAAGTCTACGCTCTGCCCCGCGTTATCCCCATGACTGCTTTTAACAACACCTGGAATATCCGCGGCGATATTCGGGAAAAGTACAACATTCCCGAAATCAAGACCATTGAGGATCTGGAAGCCTATTTCGACGCCATCCTGGCCAACGAGCCTGATATGTACGCGATCGTCGGTTCCAACATGCAGCCTATGTACCCGGTCTATGCGGACTACTACTTCCCCATTGGCGACGGCGGCGTGAACCCGGTCTATATCGATCCTACCGACTCTTCCTATACCGTCAAATCCTTCTGGGATTCCGAGGCCTTTACTAAGGTCTGTGAGAAGCGGAAAGAGTGGTATGACAAGGGCTATCTCCCCGTTGACTCCTCTAACCTGGAAAGCGAAGACACCGGCTTCGACTATGGCATGGTCGGCTGCGTTGCCGCGAACCTGATGCGCGCTTCCGAACGGATCGACACCTTCCTGACCAACGTTCCGGACGGTAAGATTGAAACAGTTCTCCTCGAGCCCGAAACCCGCCACATCTATATGGCCGGCGACAATATGCTCGCGGTTCCCAGCACCAGCAAGCATGTCAACGAAGCGGTTGCTTTCATCAACTGGTTCAAGAAAGACCAGGAGAACTACGATCTCTGGTCCTACGGCGTGGAAGGCACCAACTACACCCTGACCGACGGCGCGGTCGACGTTTCTGCCACTGCTGAAGCAAACATCTACAGCATGAACACCTGGATGTGGAACGACATCCGTCTGGCCCGGTTCTCTGCGAACTATCCGAAGGAAGACATTGAGACCCTGAAAACTTGGGACGAGGGCGCTGACGTCACTCCTTTCGTCGGCTTCACCGTTGACCAGAGCAAGATCAAATCCCAGATCAGCCAGGTCACCGCTGTTATGAACGAATACGCTCAGAACCTCGGCAAGGGCGTTACCGACATCAACGAAGTCCGCGACGAGATCATGGAAAAAATGAACGCTGCCGGCTTGCAGGACATCATCACTGAAGTCCAGGCTCAGGTTGACGCTTACGTGAAATAAGTCGGATTCTCTCCCCCTAGATGTAACGGGAGGAAGGTCTAGGGGCCTTCCTCCCGTTTCTTTTTCTGTCGGCGAGGACGGCTGTCCTGAAACAGCCGCCGGTAAAATCATCAGTATCAAATAAACAGGAGTATCTCACCATGAAAATGATGAAGAAGAATCAGAACCTTTCCCTTCGCGGCGGCTCAAACGAGCACGGCGTCACCGGCTCTATGACAGTCACAGCCGGAGAAAAATGCAAAGTCATCGGTTGGCAGGACGGCGGGTTCCAGAAATTCGGCCACCATCTCCGCAATGAAATGGGAGGCGTCTGGGCGTACCCGTTAAAGGCTGCGGATGGCTTCTGGCTTCGCGTCAACAGCGCGTATCCCTCCTTTACCGAGTACGAAACCCTTCCCTACGGCACCATCTTCCGCGCCGAACCCTTTGCCGGTCTGAAAATGACCCGGTTCCAGTTCGTACCCGACGATTGCTGCGGCGCCGTGATCTCCTATCACTTTGAAAACAATGCGGATGTTGCTCAAGAGCTGGAACTGGCCTTCACCGTCCGCTTCCAGGTGCTGCCGGTTTGGTTCTCAGAGGACTCCGGCATCCATGACGAAGAGGATGACGCCTGGCTGGATGAAAGCGGCTTTGTGCTGGCAAAAGACCGCGGCCATGAATGGTTCGCCGGATTCTGCGGCGAGGAGCCTTTCCGGGCGGAATCCGTTGCCATCGACCGCAAGGATTTCGGTCCGGCGGCTATGACTGGCCGCGGGGTGACCGCATCCGCTTCTGCTGTCCTTTCCTTGGCTCCCGGCGAAAGCAGAACAGTCCGGTAC
>CAKXAF010000021.1:15197-15669 GCA_934869045.1 uncultured Nitrososphaerota archaeon
GGCTCCTACACCGGAAAGAACGCCCTTTTGGCAGATCTCTGGAATCTGCGGGGCTGCTGGGAGAACCTCCTTCAGAAAAAGCTGACCCGTTATCAGGGCATCCGCTCCAAAACCGCCCTTCAGACCAGCGATCCGGATTTTGATCAGGTTTTTGAATGGATCAAGTATAACAACGACTGGCTCGTTTCGGATTCCGGCGAATTCGGCCGGGGTCTGACAGCCGGCCTGCCCGAATACCCCTGGTGGTTCGGCTGCGACAATGCCTACTCCACCCAGGGGCTCATGGCCATCGGAGAGTTTGAGACCGCCCGGGATACCCTCTGCCTTCTGGAACGGTACAGCCAAAAGGTCAACGGCAACGGACGGATCGTTCACGAAATCACCAACAACGGCAACTGCCCCAACCCCGGAAACAGCCAGGAGACCGGCCATTTCATTACCGCAGTCTACAACTACTGGCGCTGGACCGGGG
>CAKXAF010000022.1:0-878 GCA_934869045.1 uncultured Nitrososphaerota archaeon
CCCTGCTGGAGTGCCCGTCTATCGAGGATTCAGCCGCGCTCTGCCAGGAACTGGGGCTGGATTTCATCGAACTGAACCAGAACCTCCCCGCCTATCAGCCGGATTCCATAAACCTGCTTCGTATCCGGGATATTCTGGAGCAGCATTCCCTTTTCGCCACCCTCCACCTGGATGAAAACCTCAATCCCTTCGATTTCAACGGCTATGCGGCCAGAGCCTACCAGGAGACCGCCCAGGCCGCCGTCCGCGCCGCCAGAAAGCTGGGCTGCCCGGTCATCACCATGCATCTGCCCCGGGGCGTCTATTTCACCCTCCCGGACCGGAAAGCCTATCTCAACGAAATCTACCGAGACGAGTACCTGGCCCGGGTCCGTGGCTTCCGGGACCGGATGGAGCAAGCCATCGGGGATTCCGGGGTCACGCTCTGTATTGAAAATACCAGCGGATGGTCTGCCTCGGTCGGGGAAGCCGCCGCGCTGCTCCTGGAATCCCCCGTTTTCGGCCTGACCTTTGACACCGGTCACGACCTCTGTGCCGGTGGGCAGGACCGGAATTTTATCCTTTCCCAGACGTCCCGGCTCCGCCACATTCATCTCCATGACTCAGACGGCTCCGCTGACCACCTTCCTCTCGGAACCGGAAAACTGGATATCCGGCGCATCCTCAGCGAGGCCCGGGCTTTTCGCTGCCGCTGTGTGCTGGAGGTCAAAACAGTGTCCGGACTGCGGGAGTCCGTGGATTTTCTGCGAAAACCAGGGCTTTTTGGGGAAAAATCCTGTCCGGCGGATTGACGAGCCGCCGGAAATGGGGTACAATAAATCTGTCTGGCAGAAAATCATATATTTGGAGGCATTTTCCTATGATTCGTACTGAAATTG